>NZ_AYOU01000037.1 GCF_000500065.1 Borrelia hispanica CRI
TACCATCCTTTGCCATTGCTCTTAATGCTATTCCCGCTGCTATTACTGCATCCTTCTTTGCTGATTCTACTGCAACTTCTTTTTTGTCATCTTTAGCCGGAGCAATAGCAATCTCTGCTGCATTTTTTGCTTTATCAATTTCATCAACATTAACAGCTTCAGAGGACTTAGCAATAGCTTGTAATATATCAGCACCACTTACTGCCCCTACTGATGCACTCGCCTTAGCTGCCTCAGTATCTTGAGCTCTATCATCATTTTTCTTTGCAAATAACTGTCCAACTTTCTTCTTATCAGAATCAATTGTCTTATCAGCTTTTTCATCTCCTTCATTCTCTTTCAAAACTACACCAACAATAGTCCTAATACCCTTAACAAGTAAATTGACACTTGTAGTGTCCGCCGCTACAGCATCCTGACCTTCTTTCACAGCATTTCCAATAGCATCACCACCAGTAGCCCCTTTTGCAGCTTCTTTTGCTCCCTCAGCAATCTTATCTACAGTCCCACTAATAAACTGCTCAACAACTGTTTTAACTTTTTCATATTGCCCATTCTTTTCTAAAATTTCGTTTAACTTTGCTTTAGTAGTTTGCATACTCTTCTCAATATCACTAAAATATTTCCCTATTTCACTTTTCTTTGTGTCCGCTTTTATTCCCAATGTCCCTGTAATCATATCCCCAAAACTCACAAAAACTTCCAAAAATCCTTTCCCTAAATTTGCAATCGACCCTAGAAATTGGCTCTTCGCCTTCTCTTCTTCCAACATCCCATTATTACATCCCATCACTATCATCATCATCAATATTATTCCCTTCATCCTCATTCTATCCCACATCTTATCCACTCTCTTTACTCTCTATATTTCTCTCCTACCTTTTATTTCTTCTATTTTCATTTTCTTCGCCTCCTTATTTTTTCTTCCTTTTTAGCTTTCTTATAGCTTATTTATTAAGGAAGCCAAAAATATGACTTATATAACACATACAATACTGCAAATAAAAAAAGAGAGCTTGATTGCTCTCTTTACTAATATTTATACCTAATCATTTTTAACTATATTTAATATTACTATTCTAATCTTACTGTTGCCCTACTGCTTTTGGCTATCTTGCTTTATCTACTTCTTGTTTTACTTTCTCAATGACATTCTTTACTGTCTTCTTCACTATTTCTTCTACTGCTCCTAATAATTTATTTACCGCACTTATCCCTACTGCTTGTACTACTTTGTGATCGTTATCATCATTATGTGTAGCCAATTTTTCTTCTTTAACTAATGAACGCAATGCTATTCCTCCTGCCACTGCTCCTGCTTTTGATGCAGCATTTGCTACATTAGCTGCTGTTCCTCCTACTGCAAATTCCAATGGTGTTGTATTCACATCTGCAACTGCCCCTAATTCTTTAACATCTCCTTCTGTTGAATTAACTATTAATGCTAACATCTCCTCTCTTCTCACTGAGGACACTATCAATGCTGCTTTTTCTCCCACTGCTACTCTTACAGCACCTATAGCTAAAACCTTAACTCAATTTTTCGCATCATTTACTCCTATTGTTCCATTAACTAATGTTATAACACTTTCTTTCGGTTTATCAACTCCTTTTCCCTCCGATACTTTAACTATCCCTTTCAATGCTTTATATACTTTCTCTAATACAGCTTCACTTGCTAATACTTTTTTTTGGTATCGCTTCCTACTTCACCTAAATATAGTATAATAGTACAATAAATTTTATTTTAAAATAGCAAAGTTAAATAATAAAAATGAATTTATGGGTTTTATAAATATTGTTAATTTAGATACCGATAATAAAAACAAAAAATTTAAAAAAATATTCAGTAAATATTTAATTAATTACAGACTAAAATTTAAGAAAAAGAGCATGCTAAAATTATATACACTTACTACAGAAAGATAAAGATAATATTAAAATACATTTGAAATTCACCCACAGAGTTTTCATTAATCAATGATATTATTTATAAATAAGAAAGTAATATATATTTCGCTAAATTCAAGTAAAAAAACATCAAAGATAATTTAATTATTTACCAACAAGTAAATAGTAAAATATAAAAATAAAAATTCAGAAATTAAATCTAAAAAAAATAGAAAGTATTGTCATAAAGATATAAAATAAAGATAATGGAAAAATATATCATACAAATGATTATGAAAGATTTATTTTTATTAATACAAATAACAATAAAAGAAAAATTTCTTATATTGTTTAGAAAACATTTTAACTAGGAGAAGATAGTTATATTGAATTTATTTTCTATAAAAAAAGATAAAACGATAGGATTTTAAAGAACATTTATGAACATAGAAACCCAATACAAACATCATAACAAGATATAAAGATAATGATATTATGAAAGCTATACATTTTTAAAATAAGAAATTGTCAACTGGAGGTCTTATAAAGAAATGAATCAAAAAAAAACGGAAATAATTACAATTTCAAATATCAAAGGTGGTGTTGGGAAGAGCGTCCTAACCATTATTTTTAGTTACATCTTAAAAGATATTGGAAAAAAAGTTTTAATTGTAGATTTAGATCCCCAAAATAGTCTCACTAGTTATTTTATAAAATCAATAAAAAACTTAGAAATCAATAATATATATGAATTCTTAAAAGAAAATATTGATTTAAATTTTGATAAATATCTAAATAGAATAAATGATAATATATGTCTCATCCCATCTCATCCCAATTTACATCTTTTTAATCAGCAAGTAGACTCGTATAAAGTGCTTTCTTTAAAGCATAGATTAAAAAGGTTTTTACCCAACTATGATTTTGATTATATTTTAATTGATACTCCACCTAATTTGGATTCACTTTTGGATAATGCATTACATATTACAGATAAACTTGTTGTACCTATTCAAGTCGAAAGATTTTCGGTTGAAAGTTTATCCATATTGATGAAATATATTTCAAAAATTTCTATGTATATAGATAAGGATATCGATATATCAATAGTAGAAAATCAATTTATCAAGAATAGAAATACTTTCAAAGACATAGAAAATGTAATTCAAGAAAAATATGGTTATTTAATTAAAGGAAAAATTCATTTCACTAATAAAATAAAGGTCTTTACAAATAACTTACAAGAACCCAGTCATAAAGAAATTTATTACCAGGAATGTATGGATTGTTTAAGTAATATATTAAAAATTAAAATTTAATTTTTATAATTAGCAAGAACAGAATCGTTCGATATTGAACGATTCTGTTCAAAGGAGTTTTACAGGTGTCAAAAAATACGATTGTTTTAAATGATAGAGAGAAAGGTTTGATAAATCTTTCTCAAGAAGAAGAATATGAAAATTACAAACTTGCTCTAAAAAAAAGTATGATTAATGATATTGAAAATAAAATCCAAATAATGGAAATTTTATACAATATAAAAACCAAAAATCTTTATCTTATCGATGGCTATAAAAGTTTTGAGACCTTTATCAATAAATTTTTGATCAAAAAAACTCAGGCATATTCATATTTAAAAATATATGAATACGTATTAAAAGGTGATTTAAGTATAAATGATATCAAACAAAGGGGAGTGGTAGATGTTTATAAAAGTATAAAATCAAATGAGACTGCTAAACAAAAATCAAAAGTAAATTTAATAAAACCATTAAGATTTCAACTTAAAACAGAACAAGCTTATAAATTTTATAAAGAAAATCCTAAACTTACAAGTTTTATCTTGGAAGAAATTTTTTACAATGATCGAAAAATTTTAGAACAATTAAAACTCAAGTATAGAAATTTCAAAAATGATTGATTTTATTGTAAATTTGACATAGCTTAATGTTAATGATTTAAATATTTATACCCATCTTATGTTGGTTAAATATAAAACTTTAAGTTTCTATTATTCAATCTGCTCAAAAAAATTAACAAAAGCTTGGTTTTTTGTTTTTCAATTTATTAACTTACACCTTTTTTTATTATATTTTTCATATAACAACAATAATAAAAAATAAAGAATTTAAGATAACAAAAAGGATGATATATACAATGACATTAACATTTGATACTAGCAAGAAATTGAATTTTTATATATAATTAAAAAAATAAAGTCTAATAGAAATAGAATCTAATTAGACTAAAGGTCCAAAGCTCGTTTATTAAACGAAATCTAAACTTTGGATACTATAAAAAACCAATATGTTAATGGTAACAGAAAACACTAAAAATTTCAAATCTAAAAACCCAAAAGGTCAAATAAATGCAATATTAAAAAGCTTTATAAAACTAAATATTAACAAAAACTCCTACACTAATAAAAAAATACGAATATCACAAGTTAAACTACAAATAATCAAAATGCTTAAACGACACAACAGATTGATTAAAGTTTACTGGGCGATAAATACTAAAAATACAAATTATAAACAATCAATGGGAATTGAAGAATATTCAGCATGTGATATCCAAAAAATAGTACTTAAATTATTAGAAAATGATGCTGCAAAAAAAGTATGTAAACGCACACTTGAAAGAGATGTAAAACTATTAAATGAAATGGGATTGATAAAATCTAAAATTAGAAAACTTGGTGAACAAAAAGGAAGTATTGCTTACTATGTACAAAACATGGAACTTGCTCATGTACACAAAGATATAATCCTAGAATACCTCATACAATTACTTACAGAAAATTTACATGATAAAAAAATCATCGGTGATTTTGATGCAGACATAAAAAATACAACTTTCAATTACACAAATCTTGAAAAGTTTGGAATACTATCTAAATTCAAAGAATGTAAAAGTCTCATCAAAATGTCGCATGTAAAAAGACCGGACGTTATTAATAAAGCTAATATAAGCAATATAAATAAAGAGAATTCTAAGAATTCTTTAAAGAAAAACTCTGCAAAAAGTCTTTCATGTAAAAAACCAAAAAACGTTGAACAAAAAAGTGAAAAAGTTCAATTTAAACGAATTGGCGTAAAAACTAGACTGACAGATGTGCACAGAATAAGTAAAAACTATATGCAACAGGTGAAAGATCTGAGCAACAACGATTCTACGTACATAAACGCCCTGCTAAATTTGGAGACTGCCATAAATGAGTATGGGAAAGAATATGACATCGAAGATATTTTGAAACACTTTCTAAAGCAATTTGGCAACAGGTACAAGTACAAAGTGTGGATGATGATGAAAAGAACGGATGGCGTAATAAACGACTATGAGATCATATGGGAGGGTCGATTCAAAGATTGGTACTCGCATAAATATAAGAAAAATTACACGACGACAAAAGAAAAATATGGCGAAAGAATAAGATTAGCAAGCAAAAATTTTGAATTTAATGCGTCAAAAAATGTGAAAGACGAAGAAGAAGAAAAAAGAGAAAAAGAGAAAGCAGAAAAAGAACGCAAACTGCAACTCAAACGACAACAAGAATATATAGAGAAGTTATTTAGGCAAGAAGAACAAGAAAGAAGAGAGCGAATCAGAAGAAGAGAAGAAGAAAAGGCAAAGTTAAGAATGGAGGTTAGAGAAGAAATACGATCTTATATAGGAAGTATTGAAAATAGCGATTCTAGTGATGATATTGCAAATTTATATCCTTTATACGAAGAGAGTAGGGGAGATAATATTACCATACGCCCGCCGAGATCACAAATTAACACTAATTTTGAAGGATTGAAAACGATTAGAGGACTTTCTCTTGCTAGTTTGGGAATTATGCTTTCATATCAAGAACAAGATCCAGATAAAGATAAAATTTTAATGCACAATGCAAAAGGAGAGATGATATGAAATTTAGTTTAAAGTATTTAACCAGAAGACTTTATTTAAGAAGAGATAGATTTTGGCAAACTTATATGAGCTATGAGATTTAATTTAAGAAAAATGACAAGACAGTACTTAATTTTTCAATACTAAATTTTGATGATATTGACTATGAGTATGTGTATCTTCATACGTTAAAGAGTGGCTAAAAAAGGAATATACGGATAATATGGATATTACAATTAATCTAGTAGACAATCTATAGTTATGAAATAAGAGATGGCATTTTCTTGGTGACATTTTGAATACTATTCACAAAGACTATAAGGAAATCTTTTTTGGTAATTTAGAAAGAAATGCTGTTAAAGAATTGAAACCTGAAGTTGCATTACAATCAGAAGATGAATTAGGAAATGAAGTAAAAGAGCAAACAGAAGAACAGGTTATTCAATGGGAACAAGCACAAGCTAAAACGGTTAGAGTTAAGGTGTTTAAAAGTCTAAGCAGATAGTTAATTAAAGCTAGTTAGAGATTAATGTGAATTACTGATTTTGTAATTGAAAATTTGTGGAGTTATTAATTCATATTTATTTACCCAAGACCGAATAAATAATTGAAATTAATGTTAAAAAAATCCCTATATTAAGTGTGATAATAGTTCCAAACATCCAATTATGTAATTTTAATTTACTATTAAGTTCTGTTTTATTAATTTCCATATCTTTTCTTATAATAATAATATCTGATTTTAATTCATCTTTTACTTTGTCAATTTTAATATTTAGGTTGTTTTCAATAATATTGATCTTGTTATCAAGTTCATTAAATTTAGTATCTATTTTATTATCAAGTTCAGTGAATTTGTTATCTATTCTGCTAATAAGTTCTTCTTTTATGTCAAAAATTTTTTCTTCTAAATGTTTTAATTTTATATCAAAGTTTTCTTTGATATACTCAATATCTTTATGAGTTAGCTCATTTTTGTAGTATCTATAAGATAAGTCGTCAGCAATTTCTTTATTAATCCCTGCTTTTATAAGCTCATTTAGTACCATTTGCCGAGTAATTATAGGTTGTATTTGCATATATGTCACAATAGTCTCCTTATATAATTATTATACAGTATTTTAAGGGTTAATAAAAGAATTAAATTTTTAGTCATGTTAGATTTATGCTTTTTGTTGTGGAAAGTATTATACAGTATTTTGATTGATAGTTTGTAGATAAATTTATAGGAGCTTTTTAATTTTTTTGAGTCGTAGGTTGATATGAGCTTTAATTTTATGAAATCTTAATAATATAATATAAATATATGTATTTCAATTTTTTCTTTGTATTTTGGACTTTGAATTTATTAATGGAGTGGCATGTGTTTATTCTTAAGTGATAAATATTTGACTTTTTTGTAAAAAGAAATTTGTTTTTAGTTGTCAATATTATTTTCAGTTCGTTATTGACTAGTATTTTTGTTTTATCTTGAAGTTTTTATTTATTGTTTAATATTATTAATATAATTATCAAAATTTAAAAAATCAATATATTTGTATAATATGACTGTTTTTTAATTTGCTTATAATTGTTAATATAATATGATATAACATATTTATAATTATGAGATTAGAAATAATAAAGAAAATATTTACGTGAAAAGAGAGAATATTGGGAATTATAAAAGGTAAACTAAATGATGAAAGGTAAGATGCCTTAAAATTTTTAAGGTTTTATAACAGAGCTTAATTTGGATGATTCATATAATCGTAAGTTTATAACTCATTTTAAAGAAAATTTTAATTGATTCGTATTAGGTGAAGATGTTGATTTACTACGGATGATCCTATCAAAGATTGTATTAACGTTAAATATCACAAAAGAGGTAAAAGAGACTTTTATGAATTATAAAGGAGTAGCAAAAAGTAAATTCATGCAGAGATTACGAGATGAAGAGGCAAAGTATATGAAGGATTTACAAGATAGGTTGTTACAGCTATTATGAGTTGTACAATAATTTGTTGCGAATATCAAGTTTGTATCGATTTTAAAAAATTCTAATAGTTTTTGCGTGCCTATTGAAAACGAGTGGGAGAATATAAATTTGTGGAAAAATAAATCCATTAAACAATTAGGGTATTTATTAACATGCCTTTTAACCAGTGTAGTTGATAGATACTTATATGTTTCAAGTAGGTTAACGATAATTCATATTTTATTATGATTTTCGTATCCTAATTTTATAGTAATTATATATAATTTTTGTCATTTGTAGTTAGATATTGGTGTTAATAATATTTTTATACTTTGGGTAATGATAATCTTTAACATTTAATTGTGTATTTTGAGTTATAGGTCTTAAGTAAAAGATTATTTAGTTGTGCTTGCTTGTAATAGTTTTTAATTTATATTATGTTGTTGAATATTTTTCATAGAATCACTTAGAAGAGCTTATTTTTTAGTTTTCTTTTTTAATATGCAGTAGTTATATACTTTTATGAATCGTTATTCATGCATTTACTATTTATTAATTTTTGTTTTTTGTGTCTTACTATCTTTTAAAGCAACGCTATATAATAAAATAGGAGGTGAAGAGAGGCATAAAAGGAAATGTAGGAGAAGAAAGAAGGAAGTAAAAGAAGGAGAATTAAGAATGGAGGGAGATGTGGTAGGAAAGTTAAAGAGAGGGCGGGTAGGGAGCGAAAATAGAGTAATAAGAAGAGTATTGTTGGTGATGATGGTGATGAGTGCAGTGATGGGATGTGATAATGTAGGGGGTGGAAGAAGGAGGAGCTTCAGGAAGAGAAGGAAGTTTAAGTTTTGTATTAATGGAAGTAGGGAGAAGTGCAGATAATGCTTTTTATTATTTTATTGAATTGGTATCAGGTGGCTTGGGATTGTGTGTAACTACAGATTCGACTAGGGGAATCAAGTAGGAGAATATTTTTAGTATTAGCAAGAATATAGAAGGCTATGCAAGAATTAGTAAAAATTGGGAACAAGGGTAAAGAATTAGGTAAAGGATGAAAAAAATCGGGATTGGATAAAGCTATTGAATCAGCTTAAGGGGGGACATTTACAATATTGAAGGGATATATAGAGGATTTAAAGGATATAGGTGTTGGTAACAAGGTGGTTGAATTAGTGACTAGTCAACAACGGAAAAACAGTAGATAGAGGGTCGATATTTGCAGATGTATACTAATCTAGATTTACATTTGAAATTAGTTAGAATAGCTGCCTAATAGGATTAGGCAGCTTATAGATTATGTTGGCTAAATTCTAAAATTATTTGGGGGATATGCAGAAAAAGATTGACCTTGTTTTTGAATTTAATGGGTATGGTGAGTCTTTTTATTGTTATTAGCATATGAAAAAAATCTATGAGAAAGAGTTATATTGTTTTGTTGGGCGTGTTTTTCTTCCTAGTGATGTTTTTTAAGGCTGGGCTCTAAAAAGATTTGATGAAGACTTTAATAAATATATTTTTCGTTTTATTGATAAATTTAATATTGAAGTTAAACAAATTAATGGAAATGATCAATGAATAAAAATTCAGTTTTGTTAAGATTGATAAGATGGTATTACTATTAATTTGGCTAAATTAGTCAAATTAGCTAGCAGCTAAAGCTTGTTAAGGGAAAAACGCATGCGCCGTAGCGATGTGCTGACATATTAAAAGTTATTTCTATAGGTGTTGATAGTAAGTCTGCTAAGTTAGCTGAGTGAGAATACCGAAGTATTAATAGTTTTACTGGTACAGTTGATATTCTGATTAAACTTTTACCATTTATTCATTTGATAAGTATCTTTTCTTATTTAATTTTTTCTTTGTATATATACAGTGGTATTCTTTTTTTAGATCTATCATTCATCTTGATTTTCCTATTTTAACGTAACCTTTTAATCATAATGATGATAAAATTTTTTAAAAAAGTTTTATCATCATTAACAACAATTTAAAAGTCAATGAAAATATGTTTTATAATTTCTAAATTATTATTTGATTTGTGTATTTAGGGTGTATAATAACATTTATTATGTTTAATAAAATTAAGAATTCAATTAAATTAAGTAATGTAAATACCAATCATCCATATATAGACTATTATAAAAAAGTGGCAAATGAATTTTGTATGAATCATGATGATAAAGATCATTTGAGAAACTTTTTTTGTATTTTAAAAAATAAAATTCAAGATATAGATAAGCATTCAACGGAAGCTGAAATAGAATACTTGGTAAGTAATATATTTGAATTACTGAATTATTCATGTAAACAACAAAAAAGTGGAAATATAGAGGGTAATAAATCCAGAGTAGATATATTATTATTTGAAAATAAACAAGTTAAAAAAGAATTTGAAATAAAGTTAGAAGATGCCAAAAGGAATAGGTTGCCTATTCCTACTGACAAAATTTTGCTTTTAATTGAAGTAAAAAAGCCTTCTTTTGTCAATTGGAAAGAAGCTGAAGAGCAAATTTATCGGTATTTAAATCAATATAAAAAAGATTATGGTATATTAACTAATGGTTATAAATGGAGACTGTATGATAAATCAAAAGTATTTTATGGAGATAAGAATTACATTGAATTTAATCTTGAAAAGATGGCAGAAAATGATTTTGAAAATCAAGAAGAAGCAGCTCTCTTTTATTATTTTATTAGTAAGGATAGATATTTAAATAATGCTATTAAGCGGGAAAATGAAGAAATAATTAAAGATCAAAATACTATTAAAAAAACGTTAAAGGAGATTCTTTACGAAAAGCCTTATGACTCTATCGTATTTAAAATTGCAAAAAATATATATATAAAAGAATTTCATTCTAATCCAAACATTACTGCTGAAGAGCTTAATAAAATATTAGAAGAATCCATTATATTTGTATTAAGAATATTTTTTATTGCATATATTGAAGATTTATTTGATGAAACATTAAAAAATCATATTGCATATAGAACCTATGTGTCTTTCAGGTATTATTTTTATGATAAAGTTTTAAATGGAGATGAAGGATATGGTAAATTGATAAAAATTTTTGAATTACTTGATAATGGTAATGAAAATTTTGAATTTCCTATGTTTAATGGTGGTCTTTTTTCAAAAGAAAAGGCACATTATTTAAATAATAATGAGTTATTAAGCAAAGATGAACTTAAAGAAATTTTAGTCAAGGTGTTCTTTTTTGATCAAGAAAATGCCTTAAATCAAAAATTTGTTCAATATTCAAAAATTGATCTTAAAAGTTTTGGAGAATTGTATGAAACTTTTCTTGAATATGATTTAAGAATAGCTGAAAATACTCTTCATCATATCTTTAAAAATGGGACTTATTGTATTCAAACTGATGAAATGATTTCTTTAAACAAAGAAAAAGATTTAAATAAAACTTACTTTACTTATTATAGAGGAGATATCTATCTAACATCTAGATCTCTTGATCGGAAAAAAAGCGGAGCATATTATACGCCTGATGATTTAACAGAATTTATGGTAGTATCAGCAATTGAAGAACAACTTAAAAATAAATCTCCTCTAGATCTTAAAATTATTGATAACTCTTGTGGATCAGGTCATTTTTTAATTTCTAGTTTAAATTATCTGACAGAAAAGGTATGGTATGAAATAGATAAGTTTGATGATGTAAAAGAAAATCTTGAGAAAGAATATGAGATCATTAGTAATGAAAGTAAAAAATATGGAATTAAAGACATAGATAAGAAATTAGTTTTAAAAAGAATGTTATTAAAAAAATGCATTTATGGAGTTGATATTAACCCCATTGCTGTAGAAGTTACCATGCTGAGTCTTTGGATAAATACCTTTATTTTTGGAACTCCGTTAAGTTTTATTGAGCATCATATAAAAGTAGGTGATGCTTTGATTGGATATATGAAAGATGAATTTATTAACGTAGTTCAAGAGAAACTTAAAATTGATATATCACTTTGGAGTTCTTCAATTAATAAGATTGTAGATACATTAAAAAATGTTTATAGTAGTATTCAAAATGTTGATGACTTGACAAAAGAAGAAATTAGAAAATCTAAAAAAATATATGATGATGCTCAAAGTAATAAGAATGCATTAAAATTGATTTTTTCATTAATTAAAATTTATGAATTATATTCAATTAAGTCCTTAGATTTTAGAGAAACTATACAATTTGATAGTGGTGAATATTCTGTATTAGAATTAATGCAAAATATTTTAAATAAGAATATTACTGATGAAAATAAAGTATTAATAGAAAAAATAGAGCGATTAAGTACACGCTATAAGTTTTTCCATTATGGAGTAGAATTTCCTGATGCTCAAGATGGATTTGAAATTGTCATTGGAAATCCTCCTTGGGAGAAAGTTAAATTTGATGAGGAAGAATTCTTTTCTAAATATATACCAGATTATAGGCGATTAAGTTTATCTGAACAAAAAAAGATGAAAACGAAAATAATAAATAGTTCTTTAAATGAGCAATTAAATAAAGAAAAAAATAATATAAGAAAGCTGAATGATATTTATAAAAATGGTTTTAGTAATTTTATTAATGGTGGTGATCCAAATTTTTTTAGGTATTTTGTAGGATTGAATTTAAAGTTAGTAGCAAGAAATGGCAATTTAACTTATCTTACTCCTGCAAGTTTATGGAATGAATTGAGCTCACAATCACTAAGGAAATTTATTTTTAACAATTACAAAATCAATTTCCTTTATCAATTTGAAAACAAAAAAAGGTTTAAAGATATTCATTCAAGTTTTAAGTTTGCAATTTTCCAAATTACTAATGGTCAAATTCCTGAATCTAGCTTTAAAGTACAATTTTTGATTCAAAATGATGATACAATTATTCAGGAGATAACTAATAATTTAAAGTTATTAGAAAATAAAAGTATTGCTTATAAAGGTCTTGATTTGAGTATGGATAAAATAAAAAAATTTTCTCATATTCAAGAAGCAGTAATAGAATTTAAAAGTAATGAAGAATTAATCTTACTTAGTAAGTTGTTTAATCAATTTAAAGTGTTATCTGATAAATATATTAATTTTAAAAAAGGGATAGATCCAAGTGTTAATAATAATAAAGAGTTATTGAAAGAAGACGTTAGTGATAAAAGTGATTATGTATTTCTTTATCAAGGTGCTAATATACATCAATTTAATTCAAGATATTTTGAACATAAATCTTCAAAAGAGAAGTCTAAATTATTGTGGATAAGTAAGAAAAATAAAGAAAAAATTTTACCTAATGAAAATTTAGATAATAAAATTGGTCTATTATATAGAAATATTGCAAGGAACACAGATGCAAGAACTATGATTAGTACATTAGTTCCTAGAAATTGTTATTGCACTAGTTCGGTATATATTAGTTATGACAATCATGGAAAAATACAAATGTCCATTTATAAAAAATTATTTATTATATCTATATTCAATTCATTAACATTTGATTTTTTGATTAGAAAGTTTGTAAATATTGGCGTACAAAAATCATGTCTTTATCAGTGTCCTATGCCACAACCTGAAGAAGAAGAAATTTTGAATGTTCCTTTAAACTTAACACTTGCAAGAAATGCTTGTATATTAACTGTTAAGAATAATCCTAATAGCTTTAAAGACTTACTTAATTTAAAATACTTTAATTTTACAGAAGCTGAAAAACAGAAAATTTTAAATCTTAAAACTGAAGATGAATTTTTCGAAGAAGTAGAAAATGAAATTAACTTTATCGTAGCCTATCTTTATTCTTTAAACTTTGAAGATTTTAGGATATTACTCGAAGATTTTAAAGTATTGAAGAAAAAAAAAGGGGATATCTACATTTTGAGTTTAATAAATGGATACAAAAATTATTTAACACAGAATCAATAGAATCCTTATATTTGGTTGAATTTGTCATTGAGATCAAATTTAAATTTAAAAAGTCAATCTAGTTATTATTTTAAATCTTAATACTAAAGAATGATATACGTTTGGTTATGATAAGTAAAATTTAAACAATGCAGAATAAAAGAGACTAATGTGTAAATATGTTTATATATGAATTGGATTGATATATAATTTGTGTTACTCTTGTTTAAGGAGTATAAGTTTGATTATTTGTGATATTATATTTAATAATGAAATGAAATGAAAATCTGTAGAACTGTTTGATAAAGTTTATTCCATCTTAGATGTTAACAAAGAGAACATTGTGATGAATTTTGAAGACAATTTTGATATTTATGAATTAGAATCATATTTTATAAGTCAAAATGATTTGATTGGTTTGGAAGATTTTGGTTATGATACTTATACAAGTCACATTCAAAGAACTAACTTTAAGATGTATTGGATTCAATAATGAAAAAATTATGCATTCATAAAAAATAATGCAAATACAAAAACAATTAATTCATGATCAGCAGTACTTGAGAGCGTTAAATTCTGATAATCCTTTAACAGCAAATGTCAATATTAATAATATTAATACTATAAAAATTAATGGAAACATGGATGTAAATAATGGAGGGGTGAGGGAAGGAGCTTCAGGAAGAGAAGGGAGAGTTAAGCGGAAGCAAATGATGGAAATAGGGAGGAGTGCGGAGAATGCATTTTATGCATTTTTGGAGTTAGTGTCGGATGTATTGGGATTTACTGCAAAAACAACTACAAAGAAGAATGAAGTGGGAGAATATTTTAATAGTTTAGGTATTAAACTTGAAAAAGCATCAGAAGAATTAGAAAAAGTAGTAAACAAAGCAGCATCAGGTGTTGATAAAAGTGATGAATCAAAGAATGCAAAAAACCCAATTAGAATTGCGGTTGATACGGCTAAGACTACTTTAAGTATATTGAAAGGTTATGTAGAATCGTTAGCAAAAATAGGTGATAGTGAAAAAGTAGGTGAAGCAGCAACCGATAAAGAAGGAGCAGCACCAGCTGATGTTGAATTGAAAAAAGCATATAATGCATTGAAAGGGATAGTGGATACAGCTGATAAAGAAGGTGTTGAGAAGTTAGTAGCGGGAGATGTAGCAGTAAAAGTAGGTGATAATGGAACAGATAATAAGGACGGAGTTAAGATATTGGCTACAGTTGTTGGTAATAAGCCAGGGAATCAAGATGCAGGAAAAGCAGCAGCAGTAGCAGGAGGAATAGCATTACGTTCATTGGTGAAGGATGGGAAACTAGCATTCGGAGCGGCAGATGGTAGTGCAGGAGGAAAAGAAGAAGTACAAGCAGTAGGGATAAGTGCAGTAAATAAACTATTAGTAGCAGTGGAAGAAATGGTGAAAAAGACAGTAAAGAATGTTTTGGAGAAAGTAAAGCAAGAAGTAGATAAGGCAAGAGATCCAAAAGCAGTGGGTCAGCAGTAAGACTTGAATATAGTTGAAAATGATTAGATAGAAATATTAGCAAAGGGAGCGATAAAGCTCTCTTTTTTTATTTGCAGTATTGTATATAGTTTGATGAATTATGTTTCATATAAACATCCTTGTTTTTTCTAATTCTTAATAGCAAAGCTAAAGAATAATAAAAGTAGGAGTCGAGAAGAATGAAGAAAGGAATAAAAGGATATAGGAGAATGAGGGGGGAGTAATGATGGTGATGGTAGTGATGGGATGTAATAGTGGTGGTAGAGATCCAGAGAAAGTGTTTTTGGGTGAGATGGGTAAATTTAGGGAAGGGGTTTTTAGATGTATTTGTGGGTTTTGGGGATATGATTACAGGGACATTGGGGATAAAGGCAGAAGCAAAGAAAAGTGAGATAGGTGGATATTTTAGTAAGATTGCAGAGACAATGAAGGAAGTTAAAGAGAAATTAGGGAAAATTATAGGAGAATATGGGAATTATGAGAAAATGAAAGAGAAGATAGAGGAATTTATTGGGGATATAAGTAAGATCGAAGAAGGAGCGAAGGAAGCAGGGAAAGGAGCTACAGGTGATGATGTAATAGGAGGTGCTACTAAAGATGGTGGTCAAGATCCTGTACCAGCAGATTCTGAAAGTGTCAAGGCACTGGTTAAAGGGATTAAAGAGATAGTAGGGGTAGTGTTAGGAGAGAATGAGGGAAATGCAGGGGCTAGTAAGACAGGAGATGATAAAAAGGATATTGGGAAATTCTTT
Organism: Borrelia hispanica CRI; assembly: GCF_000500065.1. Taxonomy (NCBI): domain Bacteria; kingdom Pseudomonadati; phylum Spirochaetota; class Spirochaetia; order Spirochaetales; family Borreliaceae; genus Borrelia; species Borrelia hispanica. Next base: position 15,883 of record NZ_AYOU01000037.1, read on the forward strand.
GAAAAGAAGGAGAGTGGTACAGATGCAGAGGCAGCTAAGGCAAGTGCTTCGATAGGAGCAGTAAGTGGGGCTGATATATTGAAGGCGATAGCGAAGTCAAAGGAAGATCTTCAAGTTGATAGTACTAATGGAATTGAGAAAGCTGGAGATGCTGCAGAGATAGCAATTGCTCCAGTTGTTGCTAATAAGAAAGAGATTAAAGAGGAAACAGCAAAGAAAGATGCAGTAATAGCAGGAGGGATAGCATTAAGAGGTATGGGAAAGGAAGGGAAGTTTTCAGCTAAGAGTGAAGAGAAAAATGCAAATGCAGTCAATGGAGCAGTAGCAAGTGCAGTAAATAAGGTGTTAAGTACGTTGGTGATAGCAATCAGGAATAGAGTTGATGAGGGATTGAAAGAAATAAATAAGGTATTAGGCGAGATTAAGCAAGGAGAGGGTTCTGAAGCTAAAGTTAAGGCTAATTAATAGGTGAATTAGTATATAAGTTTATGTAATAATTATTAGGTAAAAAGGCTAGTAGAGAGCGCAATAAAGCTCTCTTTTTTATTTGCAGTATTAAATCATATTTTTTTCTTCTAATCTTTAATAAATAAGCTATAGAAAAGCTATAAAAAAGCTAATAAAACAAGGAGGCGAAGAAAATGAGAATAGGAAAAATAGAAGGGAGAAGAGAAATAGAGAGGGAAATAGAGAGAGGGAAGAGAGGAGAGAAGATGGGGTATAGAATGAGAATGAAGGGAATAATATTGATGATGATGATATTGATGGGATGTAATAGTGGGGGAGTAGGGGAAGGAGAGGAAGGAAAGAATAAATTTTTGCAGTCATTAGTGAATGTAAGTAATGAATTTTTAAATGTTTTCACTTCATTTGGGGAAATGGTGGGGAGTGTATTGGGGTTGAATTTAGAGAGTAAGAAATCAGATGTAGGGAAATATTTTAAGACAGTGCAGGGTACTGTGCAAGGGATAAAGGATGGACTTGATAAAATTGTTAGTGAAATGAAGAAAGAAAAGAATCCAAATGCTGAGGCTACTGAGAGTGCAGTGAAAACATTGGTAGAGAATACACTTGATAAGATAATAGCTGGAGCAAAGGAGGCAAGTGAGGCAATAGGAGATGCTAGTGAACCAATTGGTAATGTAGCTGGTCAAAATGGTGGAGGTACTGTTGGTGATATTGATAGTTTAGTAAAAGGAATTAAAGGTATAGTAGAAGTGGTACTTGGAGATAAAGGAAATGCTGGAGCTGGAGATGATAAAAAAGCTGAAGATGGTAATACTGTAAGAGATGACAATGCTGCAGGTATATTATTTGCTAATAACAATGCTGGTGCTAGTGCTGCTGCAAAGAAGTCAGCAACTGATGCATCAAAGGCTGTAGGTGCAGTAACTGGAGCTGATATACTAAAAGTCGTGGTGAAAGATAGTGGGAATGCTGTTATATTAGCTAAACACAATGTTGCCAATGGTAATGCTGGTAATGGAAAAACAGATGCGGTTATAGCAGGAGGAATAGCATTAAGAGCGATGGCAAAGGGTGGTAAGTTTGCTAATAGTAGTGATGCTGATGTTTCTGTTGCAGTTAAAGGAGCAGCAGTAAGTGCGGTAGTTAAAGCGTTAGATACATTAACAATAGCAATAAGAAAAACAATGGACTTAGGTCTTAAGAGTGTTAAGGAAGCAATGAAAACTAATACTAATGCTACTTCAGTAGCATCTGAGAATAGTAATTCTGGTGGTCAAAATCAATAGTCGGAATTACATAATTAAATAATAAAATAAGATAAATAAAGTTATAACGGGAAGATACTGGGAGTTAAGTTCTTGGTATCTTTTTTTAGAGTATATTAAACATAGATTTATTACTTTATGTGTTTAATTTTATCATTTATGGTTTCTTTAAAATGTTATAGTGAAAATTATTCAGTTTATTGTATAAGATTTTACAAATAAAAATAATATATTAGATATATATATATATATATATTTTTTTTTTCTGAATTTTCGTTTATCCATTCATTCGTTATTTTTATGATTTTTTTGTGTCTTTTCTAAAAGAAGAGATATTAGGGATAGTAGAGAGGAAGAGGGAAGAGAGGAGAGTGGATAAAAGAGTAAAAGGGATAGTGATGATGGTGGTGATGATAGTGATGGGATGTAATAGTGGGGGAGTAGGGGGAGGAGAGGGAAAGGTAGACTTAGCAAAGAAGAATAGTTTTTTAGAGTCATTAGTTGCGATCGGAGAAGGGTTTCAGGAGATTTTTGTTGGGTTTGGGAGTGCTGTTGGAGATGCATTAGGATTTAATGTTGTTAAATCTGACGATAATAGAAGCAAAGTAGGAGAACATTTTAAGAGTATTGGAGATGGATTAAAGAATACTAAGGATAAATTGGATGAGTTATCAAAACAAATAGTTTCTACTTCTAATGCTGATACGAAAGGAGTAGAAGCTGTGATTCAAGGTACTAGTGCAATTATTACTAAACTAATTACTTCTGTAACTAAGCTTTCTGGGACGGTTGGTAATACTGAAATTGCTGATGGTATAGCTGTTGCTGGATCAGCACCTGCTGAAGAAGCTAGTGTTAAATCTTTTATTGAAGAAGTTAGAAGTATCATTGATATTGCTGATAAGTCTGATGTAAAAATTGAAAAAGGGAATGCTGGTGCTGCTGTAGCAAATGGTAATGGCCCCAAATCAGTAGTTCATAATGCTCAAAATGCTGCGGGTGATGCTGCTAAGCTAGCTGCTGAAGTTGCTAAAGCTGATTCATGGGCAATGATTGATAAAATTAAAAATGCTAATACTAAAAATGTTGCTCCTGCTGCTGGTGATAATGCCGGGCAATTAGCTACTGCTACTAATGGTGATAATAATGTTGGTACTGCAGCTACTAATGCAGATTTAGCAGCTGCAGTTGCACTAAAAGCTATGATTAAAGGTGGTAAATTTTCTCAACCTGCTGCTAATGAAGATGGTGCAATTAAGGCTGCTGCTGTCAGTGCAGTAAATAAGGTATTAGGGATACTTGATATAATAATTAAGAAAACAGTAGAAAGTAATTTAGATAAAATAAGAGAAGCAGTAAAGGGAATAAAATACTCTGAAAGTGGTGGAACTGAGGCTAGTCAATCTGATGCTACTCAATCTGTTGTTATTAAATAAAGAATAAAGAATAAAGAGTGATTAATAAATTATGAAATTTAAACACTTCTTTCTATAATGCTATAATAGAGAGAGGTGTTATTTTTGTGAGTTGTATTTTGGTGTATATATGTTCTAATTAAAAATATTCGGTTTATTATATAAAATTGTATAGAATAGATTTGTATAATTGTAAAATTTTGTTTTTTTAATGTAGATAATAGAATATTTGTACTATTTGATATTAAGAGAGATAATAAAGGAGCAGAGGATAAACATACAGCAGCGGCAAATGCATCAATAGGAGCAGTAAGTGGAGCTGATGTATTGAAAGCAATTGCTGGAGCTAATTCTAGTGCTAATAAAGATGGGAAAGTTAGTGAAGCTAAAGATGCTGCTGCTTTGGCTTTAGCAAAGGGTACTAATACTGATAATGAAGATAAATTAACTACTGCAGAATCAAAGAAAGATGCAGTAATAGCAGCAGGAATAGCATTGAGAGCAATGGCAAAAGATGGTAAATTTATTGTTAAGGATGATGGTGATAAAAAGACAGAAGCTGAATCTGCAAAGGGAGCAGCGGCTAATGCAGTAAGTAAGGTGTTGAGTACTTTGACAATAGCAATCAGAAATACAGTTGATGAAGGATTAAAAGGGATTAATGAGGTATTGGGGGGAATTAAGCAAGGAGAAGATTCTCAGGCTAAAGTTAGTAAATAAGATTAATGTGAATTAGAAATATTTTGAATATTTTGAGATAAAAAAGTTAGTTAATGAGAGCAAAAGAGCTCTCTTTTTTATTTGTAGTGTATATATGTTATGTAAATCGTATTTTTTGCTTCTAATTTTTAATAGATAAGCTAGAAAAAAATAAATAATAAAATAAGGAGACGAAGAAAATGAAAGGAGGAAAAATAATAGGGAGAAGAGAAGAGGGAAAGACAGAGGAGAAGGTAAGGAGAGAAGAGAAGAAGAGAGTGAGAAGAATGGTAAAGGGAATAATGGTGATGATGGTGCTGGTGGTGAATGGGATTGTAATAGTGGGGGAGTAGCGGGAGGAGCAGGAGCAGGAGGAGGAGACGGGAGAGGATTAAGTGGAGCAATGATGGAAGTAGGGAGGAGTGCAGAGAATGCATTTTATGCATTTTTGGAGTTAGTGTCGGATGTATTGGGATTTAAAGTGACTAAAGATACAAAGAGAAGTGATGTAGCAGGTTATTTTAATAGCCTAGGTGGTAAACTTTTAGAAGCATCAGGAGAATTAGAAAAAGTAGCAAGCAAAGCAATGGTAGGTATTGATAAAAGCGATGAATCAAAGAATGAAAAAAATCCAATTAGAAGTGCGGTTGATGCAGCTAAGGGAGTTTTGAGTTCATTGAAAACCCATTTAGAGTCATTAAAAGGGATAGGTGATGGTAACAAAGTAGTTGAGGTAGCAAATAACCAACAAGGAGCATCAGCAAGTACAGAAGAATTAAAGAAGGCATATAAAGCATTGAAAGGGATAGTGGAAGTAGCAAAGGGACAGAAGGTTGAAGAACCAAGTGCAAGTGATGTTACATTGGCTCAAGCATCAATAGGCGCTGATGCAAAAAATGGAGCCAAGGTATTAGCAGCGGGTGCTGATGCAGGAGCAGCAGTGGGAGATAAAGCAGCATTGATAGTGTCCTCAGTGAGAGGAGAGGAGATGTTAGCATCAATAGTTAATTCGCAAGAAGGAGATGCAACTGGTAACACAGGTCAGGCAAATGCAGATACAAGTGCACTAAAGTTTGCAAGAGGAGATGCTACTGCAGCTAATTTAGCAAAAGATGAAGCAAAAGCAAGAGCAGTGAGTGGAGGGATAGCATTACGTTCTTTGGTTAAAGATGGTAAATTAGCTTCACATGATAATAACGATAACAAAGCAGTACAATCGGCAGGAGTAACAGCAGTAAATAAGTTATTAGTAGCAGTAGAAGAAATAGTGAAGAAGATAGTAAAGAATGTATTAGAGGAAGTGAAAAAAGAAGTGGATAAGGCAAGAGCTCCAAAAGCATCAGAGCAGCAGTAAGATTTGAATATAGTGAAAATGATTAGATCATAACTTTAGTAAAGGGAGCAATAAGGCTCTCTTTTTTTATTTGCAGTATTGTGTATGTTATATAAATTATTTTAGATAAATCATAGGCCTTCATTGTTCCATTTCCCATAAGCCCTTCTCCTATTTTTTTGCCCCTAATCTTTTAAAGATAAGCTATAAAAAAATATAAAAAAACAAGGAGGCGAAGGAAAGGAATGAAAGAGAAGAAAGGAATAGGAAATATAGAAGAGTGTATAAGCGAGTATAGAGAGAAGGGAAGAGAGAAGGGAAGTAAAAGAATAGTAAAAGGAATAATAATGGGGATGATGGTGGTAGTGATGGGATGTAATAGTGGGGGAGTAGCAGGAGGAGAGGAAGGAAAGAATAAATTTTTGCAGTCATTAGTGAATGTAAGTAATGAATTTTTGAATGTTTTTACTTCTTTTGGAGAAATGGTGGGGAGTGTATTGGGATTGAATTTGGAGAGTAAGAAGTCGGATGTAGGGAATTATTTTAAGACAGTGCATGGTACAGTAGAGGGAGTTAAAACAGGACTTAATAAAATTGTTAGTGAGATGAAGAAAGAAAAGAATCCAAATGCTGAGGCTACAGCTACTGTAGTAAATAAATTAGTTACTGAGACGCTTGATAAGATAATAGCTGGAGCAAAGGAAGCAAGTGAGGCGATTGGAACAGAGGGTAATGACTTGATTGGTAATATTGCTAGTGCCGGTGCAGCTGCTGCAGGTGTTAAAGGTGAAACTGAGAAATTGATAAAGGGAATTAAAAATATAGTAGATATAGTGCTGAAAAATGAGGGAAATGCAGAAGCAGGGGATGATAAGAAAGCTGAAGATGGTAGCAGTTCTAGGGGTGTTACTGCTGGAGAAGCAGGTAAGTTATTTGGTAATACTGGTGGTGGTTTGATTGCTGCTAATGCAGAAAAAGCAGCAGTTGATGGAGCAAAAGCAGTAGGAGCAGTAACTGGAGCTGATATTTTGAAAGCTATGATTAAAAATGGTGGCGATGCTGTAAAGTTGGCTAATACTGATCCTACCAAGGCTGCTGCTGGTATTACTTCCTCTAAAGATGCAACTATAGCAGGAGCAATAGCATTAAGAGCGATGGTAAAGGATGGTAAATTCGCTAATGGTAATGCTGGAAATGATGTTGCTGCGGCAATTAAGGGAGTATCTGTAGGTGTAGTAATTAAGGTATTAGATACGTTAACAGTAGCAATAAGGAAGACAGTAGATGCAGAGCTAAAGAGAGTGAAAGAATCAATAAAAATTAATGCTGATGCTAATCCAGTGAGTGCTGCGGATAGCTCAACAGAACTTAGTAAATAATTAAGAAAAGGTAGTAAGAGATATATAGATAGAATAAAATTAAAGAAAGAAAAGAGAAATACAAGGGAGAGAGTAAGAGCTCTCTTTTGTTGTATGGAAGGAGGATATAGAAGTTGAGTGAGTGGAATTAGAAATATAAGATATGCATGATGAATTGAGAGGAATTTATTACTTGTTAATTCTAATTAAAAGAGTCATTTATAAAATGATAATTATATTCTTTATTCATTTATTTGTGTTTGTTAAATTTTGTTTTTTTGGTGTTTCTGTCATTATGAGGAAAAGAGTAAAAAATAAACGATAATGAATATATGAGAGGGAGGGGGAATAGGGAGGATGAAAAAGATTATCAAGAGAAGTTTGGTTGTGTTATGATGATTATTGGGATTATGGGATGTGATGATGATGGAATAGCGGAGCAGCTAGAAAAGAAGAATGAGTTTTTGAGTTCTATAGCTAATTTAGGGAAAAGATTCTTAAATGTTTTTGGGATATTTTGAGACATGGTAGTAGGAGCATTATCAATAACTTGGTAAAGGTGCCAATAATGACGGATCAGAAAACAGATGCAGTAGCCGCAAGTGCGTCCATATGGGTAGTAAGTGATGCTGACATTTTCAAGTTATTGTCAATTCTAATAAGGCTGTTGATAATGAGATTCAGATTGCTAATGCAAAGAATGCAGCAGAGATTGCTGTGCTACTAAGGTTGAAGAGAATAAGACTCTTGGTGCAGTAAATAAGGATGCAGTAATAGCAGGAAGGATAGCATTGAGGGCAATGGCAAAGAATGGTAAGTTTGCTAATGGTAATGCTGGTAATGATTCAAAGGAAGGTATAAATAACGCAGCAATAAGTGCAGTAATTAAGATGTTAGATACACTTACAATATCAATAAGACATACTATTGATTCAGGATTTAATGAAGTTAAAGAAGTTATGAAAATTAATCCTAATTCTACTCCTGTGACTAGTGAAGATAGTACTTCTACTAAATAAATAAAATATAGGTAATTATTCATAAAAGATAAGTAAATTAAATAATAAAGACAATTAAGGAAAACACATTTCTTTGTAATAGTTGTTTTCCTTTTATTTTTATATATTCCCTTTGGTTAAATAGGGTAAAAGAGGTCGCATAATAATGAAAAAGTTTTTGTGCGATAATAGAAATGATTTTATTTGTGTTAATATTTTGTGTAGTGTTATAAGTGACAGTACCAGCTTCAATAGCTTCACCAATAGTCTCTGAGTATTTTATCCCTTTAGCATTTTCTCTTGCTTTCTCTAGATTGTTACTTACTGTCTTCCTAATTATTAAGTCAAGTATTCCTAATATCTTATTTGCTGAACTTCCAACGGCTGCTTTAACTGCTCCGGCAGATACATTAGGATTTACAGCTAAAGTAGGTACAAAAAAGGAAGATGTAGGGAAGTATTTTAACAGTCTAGGAGAAAAGATAGGTACATCATCAGCAGAATTAGAAGAGGCAACAAACAAAGTAACATCAGATATTGCTAAAGGTGGTGCATCAAAAAATCCAATTAGAGAAATAGTTAATTCAGCTAAGGGAGTTTTAGATACGTTAAAAGGATATTTAGAGTCATTAGGGCAGGTAGGTGATGCTAATCTAGTAGGTAAGGCGGTAACTAATAATAAAGGAGTAACAGTAGATGACAATTCAATAAAGAAAGCCCTTAAAGCATTGCAAGAAATAGTAAAAGTAGCAAAAGGAGAAAATATTTCAGAACCAAGATCGGGAAGTACAGCAGTAAAGTTAGGTGATGAGGATAATAAGGAAGGAGTTAAGATATTGTCTACAAATGAGGCTTCGGAAGCAGGAAGTGTATCTAAAGCAGTGTTAATACTATCATAAGTGTAAGTGGAGAAGAAATGCTGGCATCAATAGTGAAATCTACAGAAAATAGGGTTGTGGCTTTGACAGGTAATGCAACTTCAGGTACAACTCCATTGGAATTTGCAAAAGGAGAAACATCGGTTCACTTAGCAAATGCTTCAGATGCAAAAGCAGCAGCAGTATCAGGAGGAATAGCATTACGTTCATTGGTTAAAGACGGTAAATTGGCATCAGGAGCTCAAGATGGACAAGCAGGAGGAGATAAAGAAGTACAAAAAGTAGGGATAACCGCAGTAAATAAGTTATTGGGAGCAGTAGAGGAAATAGTGAAGAAGACAGTAAAGAGTGTTTTGGAGAAAGTAAAGGAAGAAGTAGATAAGGCAAGAGATCCAAAAGCAGTAGGTAAGTAGTAGAATTTAAATATAGTTGTTGAAATAATTAAATAAGAACCTTATTAAAGGGAGCAATAAAGCTCTCTTTTTTATTTGCGGTATTGTGTATGTTATATAGATAGTATTCATGTAAATCATCATTTGTTGACATTTTTGTTTGCTTCCTAAAGAAAAGCTATAAGAAAGCTAAAAAGAAAGAAAAAATAAGGAGGCGAAGAAAATGAAAATAGAAGAAATAAAAGGGAGAAGAGAAATAGAGAGAGAAATAGAGAGAGAAATAGAGAGAGTGAATAGAATGGAGAAGATAGGGAATAGAATGAGAATGAAGGGAATAATATTGATGATGATGATAGTGATGGGATGTAATAGTGGGGGAGTAGGAGAGAGTAAAGAGAGCGTTGAGAATAGATTTTTGAAGTCATTGGTGGGATTGAGTAATGAATTTTTAAATGTTTTCACATCATTTGGGGAAATGGTAGGGAGTGTATTGGGATTAAATTTAGATAGTAAGAAATCTGATGTAGGAAAGTATTTTAAGAAAGTTCAGGAGACTGTTCAAGGGACTAAGGATGGACTTTAATAAAATTGTTGCTGGTATGAAAAAAGAAGGGAATTCTAACGCTACAGCTACTGAGACTGCAGTAAATAAATTAGTTGCTGAAACTCTTGATAAAATAATTGCTGGGGCTAAAATTGCTAGTGAAGCTATTGGTGATGCTAGTGATCTAGTTGGTAATGTTGCGGATACTAATGGTGCTGGTGCTACTGGGATTGGAGTTGAGAATTTAGTTAAGGGAATTAGAGGTATAGTAGAAGTAGTGCTTAAAGACAAAGGAAATGCTGAAGCTGGGAATGATAAGAAGGCTAGTGATGGTTCTACTGCAAGAGCTGCTAATGGTGGAAATGATGAAGCAGGTAAATTATTTGTTGCTGCTAATGCTGTTGTTGGTGATGCTGCTAATGCAAAAAAAGTTGCAGCCGATGCTACTAAAGCAGTTGGAGCAGTGACTGGCGCTGATATATTGAAAGCTATGGTTAAGGATGGTATTGAAGGTGCTACTAATGCTGCTAAGGCTAATGCCAAGGATGGAACTATATCAGGAGCTATAGCATTGAGGGCTATGGCTAAGAATGGTAAATTTGCTGGTCCTAGTGCTGCTGATAATGATTATGCTCCTGCACTTAAAGGAGCAGCAACAAGTGCAGTAATTAAGGCATTAGATACATTAACAGTAGCAATAAGAAGTACTATTGATGAAGGACTTAAAACTATTAAAGAAGCAATGAAAATTAATATTAATGATATTCCTGTAGCATCTGACAAGAGTGATTCTGGTAGTTAAAATAGATAGTCAGAATTATATAGATAAATAATAAAATAAAAAAAATAAAGTCATAGGGGAAAGATACTAAGAGTTAAGCTTTTGGTATCTTTTATTTTATAGTGTGTTAAATAGAGATATATGACTTGATATGATTAATTTTATTATTTGTGGTTTCTTTAAAATGTTCTAATTAAAAATATTCGGTTTATTGTATGAAATTGTATAGGATAGATTTGCATAGTTGTAAAATTTTGTATAAAAATACAATGAATCATAAGAAGTAAGTTTTAACTTATATGAAATATCTTAGTTGTTTTAGGAGATTTAATGACACGCCCACTTGTAATATTAATTTAGCATGGTATAAAAATACATTAAAACTTCTAATGAAACTAAGATCTTACACGATAAGTATATATTAAAAATGTAGAAAAGTCTAGCAATAGTAAAATTTTGTTTTTTTAATGTAGATAATAGAAAATTTGTACTATTTAATATTAAGAGATAATTTGTACAAAAATTAATAATTTCTTTAGAATTTATTTCAATTATATTATTTTGTACTATTGTTAAATATGATTTTTAACATTTTTTGATGTTTGATTTTTTTAAAAAATTT
>NZ_AYOU01000038.1 GCF_000500065.1 Borrelia hispanica CRI
GATATGATTACAGGGACATTGGGAATAAAAGCGGACACAAAGAAAAGTGAAATAGGGAAATATTTTAGTGATATTGAGAAGAGTATGCAAACTACTAAAGCAAAGTTAAACGAAATTTTAGAAAAGAATGGGCAATATGAAAAAGTTAAAACAGTTGTTGAGCAGTTTATTAGTGGGACTGTAGATAAGATTGCTGAGGGAGCAAAAGAAGCTGCAAAAGGGGCTACTGGTGGTGATGCTATTGGAAATGCTGTGAAAGAAGGTCAGGATGCTGTAGCGGCGGACACTACAAGTGTCAATTTACTTGTTAAGGGTATTAGGACTATTGTTGGTGTAGTTTTGAAAGAGAATGAAGGAGATGAAAAAGCTGATAAGACAATTGATTCTGATAAGAAGAAAGTTGGACAGTTATTTGCAAAGAAAAATGATGATAGAGCTCAAGATACTGAGGCAGCTAAGGCGAGTGCATCAGTAGGGGCAGTAAGTGGTGCTGATATATTACAAGCTATTGCTAAGTCCTCTGAAGCTGTTAATGTTGATGAAATTGATAAAGCAAAAAATGCAGCAGAGATTGCTATTGCTCCGGCTAAAGATGACAAAAAAGAAGTTGCAGTAGAATCAGCAAAGAAGGATGCAGTAATAGCAGCGGGAATAGCATTAAGAGCAATGGCAAAGGATGGTAGATTTGCGGCTAAGCAGGATGCTAGTGAGAAATATGCTAATGCGATTAATGGAGCAGTAGCAAGTGCGGTAAATAAAGTGTTGAGTGCGTTAGTAATGGCAATCAGGAATACGGTGGATTCTGGATTAAAAGAGATAAATAAGGTGTTAGGAGAGATTAAACAAGGAGAAGGTTTTGAGGTTAAGTCTAATTAGTGGGTGAATCAATAATATATTGAATATAGATAAAATTCTTAGATAAGAGCGTTGGCAAAGGGAGCAGTAATAAGGCTCTCTTTTTTTTATTTTAGGTATTATATGTGTTATATAAATCGTATTTTTTTGCTTTCGTTATTCCACTAAATAAAAAACAAATAAGGAGGCGAAGAAAATGAAGGTAGAGGAAATAGTAGGGAAAAGAGAAGTGGAAGAAAGAGAGGAGAAGAGAAGGAGAGGCGAAAAGAATGAAGAAAAGAGAAGTAAAGGGAATAAGAATAAGAGAAGTAAAGGGAATAAGAATAAGAGAAGTAAAGGGAATAAGAATAAGAGAAGTAATGATGATGCTGGTGATGGTGGTGATGATGGGATGTAATAGTGGGGGAGTTAGAGATCCAGAGAAAGTGTTTTTGAGTGAGATGGTAAATTTAGGGAAAGGATTTTTAGATGTTTTTGTGAGTTTTGGCGATATGATTACAGGGACATTGGGGATAAAGGCGGAAACAAAGAAAAGTGAGATAGGTGGATATTTTGGTAAGATTGCAGAGACAATGAAGGAAGTGAGAGGGAAATTAGGGAAGATTTTGGAAGAGAATGGGAATTATCCTAAGGTAAAAGAGAAAGTAGAAGAATTTATTGGGAAGATAAGTAAGATCGAAGAAGGAGCAAAGGAAGCGGCTAGTGGTGCTATTGGTGATGTAATAGGGAATGCTAAGAAAGGTGAAGATGCGAGTCCTGCAGAAGCAGGAAGTGTTAATAAATTAGTAAAAGGAATTAAAGAAATGGTTGAGGTGGTTTTAAAGAATGGAGAAGGAGATCCAAATGCTACTAAAACCGGAGAAACAGAGCAAAAATCAATAGGTAAGTTGCTTGGCACTAATGCTGCTGATGGAACAGAAACGCAAGCAGCAGCAGCGAGTGCAACAATAGGAGCAGTAAGTGGGGCTGATATATTAAGAGCAATTGCTAGTTCTTCTGAGGTTGTTAACAATGAGGTTCAGATTGATCAAGCAAATAATGCTGCTGAGATTGCTGCAGCTAAAAAAGAGGCTAAGGAGTTTAAAGGAGGCCATAAAGATACAGTTATTGCAGCAGGAATAGCATTGAGAGGGATGGCAAAGGATGGTAAATTTGTTGCTAAGACAGGTGAAGATAAATCGGCTTTTGCTATTAATGGAGCAGTGGCTAGTGCAGTAAATAAGGTATTAAGTACGTTGACAATAGCAATCAGGAATAGAGTGGATGAAGGATTGAAAGAGATAAATAAGGTGTTAGGAGAGATTAAACAAGGAGAAGGGTCTGTTGCCAAAATTAATGAATAAAAGAATAAGATAATTAGTACAATTTAGAATATAATTAAATTTTTTAATAAAAACTTAGTTAATGAGAGCAAAAGAGCTCTCTTTTTTTATTTGCAGTATTGTACTATGATTTTATGAATTGTGTTTCATATAAAGTCATATTTTTTTGCTTCTGTTATTTAAAGGAGAGCTAAGAAAAAGCTATAAATAAAGGAAAAAACAAGGAGGCGAAGGAAAGGAATGAAAGAGAAGAAAGGAATAGGAAATATAGAAGAGTGTATAAGCGAGTATAGAGAGAAGGGAAGAGAGAAGGGAAGTAAAAGAGGATTAAAGGGAATAAGAATAAGAGAAGTAATGATGATGCTGGTGATGGTGGTGATGATGGGATGTAATAGTGGGGGAGTAGAAGCAGAACAAGGAAAGAATAAATTTTTGCAGTCATTAGTTAATGTAAGTAATGAATTTTTGAATGTTTTTACATCATTTGGGGAAATGGTAGGGAGTGTATTGGGGTTGAATGTTAATTCAAAGAAATCGGATGTAGGGAAATATTTTAAGGCTATTCAGAGTACAGTAGAAGGAATTAAGAGTGGGCTTAATAAAATTGTTGCTGAAATGAAGGAAGAAAAGAATCCTAATTTAGAGGCCACTGAAAGTGCAGTAAAGAAATTGGTTAGTGAGACACTTGATAAGATAATTACTGGGGCTAAGACTGTGAGTGAGGCTATTGGTAATGTTAGTGATCTAGTTGGTGATGTTGCTCCTGATGCAGGGGTTGCTGCAGGGGCTGAAGTTAATAAACTTATAGAGGGTATTAAAGGTATAGTAGAAGTGGTACTTAAAGAAGGAGATGCTGATGCTGGTACCGATAAAAAAGCCGAGGATGGTTCTACTTCAAGGACTAATAATACTGGTGCAGCAAAACTCTTTGCTTCTGATAATGCTGGTGATGCTGCCAATGCAAAGAAGGCAGCCACCGATGCAGCAAAAGCAGTTGGTGCAGTAAGTGGTGCTGACATATTGCAAGCTATGATTAAAGATAATAAAATTGTTCAATTAGCTACTAATGCGGCTAATAATGCTGATGCTGCTGCTAATGCAAGAGATGCAGTTATTGCCGGAGGTATATTATTAAGAGCGATTGCTAAGGGAGGTAAATTTGCTAATACTAGTGATGCTGCTTCTAAAGCCGATGTTGTTGCTGCAATTAAAGGAGCTGCAGTGAGTGCAGTAATTAAGACCTTAGATACATTGACAATAGCAATAAGAAAGACAATGGATGCGGGGCTTAAAGAAGTAAAAGAAGCAATGAAAATTAATGCTAATGATATTTCTGTGGCTTCTGACAAGGGTATTTCTGGTGGCCAAAATTAAAATAATCAGAATCAATAGATCTAAAATTATATAACTAAATAATTAAATAAAAGAAATAAAATTATAAAAGAAAGATACTGCGAGTTGGGCTCTTGGTATCTTTTATTTTATGATATCAAATAAAGATGTATTTTTTTATATTTGATATCATTTTTGTGTTTTATTAAACTGCTCTGGTGAAAGATATTCAGTTTATTGTATAAAATTATACAAAGAAGGTAATGTTTTAAAAAATAAGTTTTAATTTTTTAGCATTAATGTTAATTGCGAAATACATGAGTTATTTGAAAAAAATCGAATAACAATTATCTATAGTTTTAATTATCAAACAACGTAGAGATACCCCAATATCCGTTAGGGGTATCTCTTTTAAATGTAAGAAAATCAATGACAAAGATTCAATATTTTTAAATTAATCATAGATATCGATCATCATTTATTTAAATATTTTTGTGAATTGTTATTCATTCATAACTGTATTTTTCTGTGTGCTTTCTTAAAAGAAAAGCTAAGTAAAAGCTAGAAAAATAATAAAAAAAACAAGGAGGCAAAAAGGATGAAGATAGGAATAAAAGGTGAGATGATAAATAGAGTAAATAGAGTGATGATAATGATGATGGTGGTGATGATGGGATGTAATAGTGGGGGAGTAAGTGGAGAAGGGACAGGAGAAGAAGGGAAAGCAAGGAAGGGAGATGGGAGTGTAATAGATTTAAAGGTAGTAAGTAAAAAGATAAGAGATGCGGTGGCATTTGCAGAAAGTGTTAAAGAAGTGCATACTTTAGTTAAGTCGGTTGATGAGTTGGCTAAAGCTATTGGGATGAAAATTCAAAATGGAGATACTCTTGCTGCTGATAACAATCATAATGGGGGTATACTTGCAGGATCATTTCAAATTATATCGACTGTAAAAGCTAAGTTAGACATATTATCAAAAACAAATATAATTTCTGATGAGTTGAAGCAAAAAGTTAATGATTCTAAAAGCAAAGCAGAAGCTTTTTTAGGCAAATTGAAAACCAATCATTCTGATCTTGGTAAAGAAGGAGCTACTGACGACCATGCAAAAGCAGCTATACTTGTAACAAATAATACTAAGGATAAGGGAGCTACTGAACTTGGTCAGTTAAACACATCAATTGGTGAATTATTAACAGCTGCTAACGAATTGGTAAATGATGCCGTTAAGGAGCTCACAACTCCTACTAATGTAGCAACTCCTGTTAAACCTTAATTTTAGAAGATAACCTCTGAATAAATAATTTAAGTAATATTTATAAGAGATTAGAAAGGTATATACATAAAAAATCAAGTCAGTAAAAAGGAAGCTAAGAGCGTAGTACTCTTAGCTTTTGATGTTATTTAAGGATATATTTTTTGGTTGACCTTGTTCTCTAGTGAGAATACTGCTATTGTTTGCAGGGACTGGGGTTGATAAATTAAATAAATGTAATTAATTCAATTGTAGATTATTTGCAGCCATATCCCCAAAACTCACAAAAACTTCTAAAAATCCTTTACCCCCACCAAAAATTAACCATAGAATTTAAAAACACTTTTTCCAAATCTTTTATGCCACTAATGATGAAAAGAAAACAATAAAGGGAATAGCAACAAGCTCGGTTATTAAAGATACATTGACTATTATAATAAGAAAAACAACTGATCCAAATCCCAAGTATATTAAAAAGTCTATAAAATTAATGCTATTAGTGCTAATGATACTCCTATAACTCATAATAATAAGACTTTTAAAGTTAAGAGTAAATAATCAGAATTGCAGGGTAAAGGCGGAAACAAAGAAAAGCGAGATAGATGGGTATTTTAGTAAGATAGCAGAGACAATGAAGGAAGTGAGAGAGAAATTAGTGAAGATTTTAGAAGAAAATGGGAATTATCCTAAGGTAAAAGAGAAAGTAGAAGAATTTATTGGGAAGATAAGTAAGATCGAAGAAGGAGCAAAGGAAGCGACAAAAGGTGCTACAACTGCTGCTGCTATTGGAAATGCTGTTAAAAATGAAGATGCTCAACCTGCAGATGTTACAAGTGTGAATTCACTTATTAAAGGGATTAAAGACATATCTGATGTGGTGTTAAAGGAAGGTAAAGCAGATGCTACTAAGACTGGAGATACAGAACAAAAATCAATTGGTAAGTTGTTTGGTGGTAAGGATAATGATGGAACAGAAGCGCAAGCAGCAGCCGCAAGTGCATCAATAGGAGCAATAAGTGGTGCTGATATATTGAAAGCAATTTCTGTTTCTGGCGAGGCTTCTGGTGAACCTACTATTGAGCAAGCAAAGAATGCAGCAGAAATTGCGGCTGCTAAAAAAGAAGATAGTAAAGATCTTAATGCAGCAAAGAAGGATGCAGTAATAGCAGCAGGTATAGCGTTAAGAGCAATGGCAAAAAATGGTAAGTTTGTTGCTAAGAATAATGAGGATAAATCAGCTAATGCAATAAATGGAACAGTAGCAAGTGCAGTAAATAAGGTATTAAGTACATTGATTATAGCTATCAGGAATACAGTAGATTTGGGATTAAAAGAGATAAATAAGGTATTGGGGGAGATTAAGCAAGGAGAAGGTACTGAAGCTAAGGCCAATTAATATGTGAATTAGTTAGTATATATAAATATATGTAATAGTTATTAGGTAAAAAGGCTAGTATAGGGAGCAATAAGGCTCTCTTTTTTATTTTCAAGATTGTATATGTTATATTAAGTCATATTTTTTTTGCTTTCGTTATTCCAAGAAAAGCTATAAAAAAAGATAAAAATAAGGAGGCGAAAAGAATGAAGAAAAGAGAAGTAAAGGGAATAAGAATAAGAGAAGTAATGATGATGCTGGTGATGGTGGTGATGATGGGATGTAATAGTGGGGGAGTAAAAGGAGGAGAGGGGAAGGTAGACTTAGCAAAGAAGAATAGTTTTTTAGAGTCATTAGTGAAGATAGGAGAAGGGTTTCAGGAGATTTTTGTTGGTTTTGGAAGTGCAATAGGGGATGTATTTGGGTTTAATGTAGTTAAAGTGGGGGATAAGAGAAGTAAGGTAGGAGAACACTTTGAAAAGATAAAAAAAGGTTTGGAAGGGATTAATGAAAGGTTAAAAGGGCTAGTAGGTAAAATTTCTGGTGCAAAGAATGCTGATGTGAGCACAATTGAAGTTGTCAAGGGTTCCATTACAGGAGCAAATGAAGTTTTTGGCCAGTTAATTGGGGCTTTAACTAAATTGGCTGGTGTAACTAATGATGGTGATGATATTGGTCATAATGATAATGCCGCTGCTGCTGGTGCTGAAGAAGTTAGTGTTAAAACTATTATTGCAGAAGTTAAAAACATAATTGATATAGCAGAGAAATCTGGAGTGAAAATTGATGCAGGGAATGCTGGTGGACAAGTAACAGCTGCTAATAATACCGCTGCTCCTGCTGTATTTGGTGGTCATAATAATGCAGCTGCTGGTGCTGGTGCTGGTGATAAGCTAGCATCTGAAGTGTCAAAAGCTGATCCATGGGCGATGATTGACAAGATTAAGAATGCTACCGCTACTGCTCCTGTTACTCTTGCTGCTAACAATAATCATGAAGTCGGAACATTAGTAGCTGCTAATGCTAATGCTAATAATAATAACTATGGTGTAAAAACCAATGCCGATTTAGCAGCGGCGGTAGCTCTTAAGGCCATGACTAAAGGTGGTAAATTTAGACCTGATAATGGAGATGTTGGTGCAGTGAAAGCAGCAGCCGCAAGTGCAGTAAATAAGGTATTAGGCATCCTTGATGTAATAATTAGGAAAATAGTAAGTAGCAATCTAGAGAAAGTAAGAGAAGCAGTAAAGGGAATAAAGGATTCTGAGATTTCTGGGATAAATGCTCCAGAAGCTGGTACTACTCAACCTATTGCTAATAATTAAATAATAAAGTTATTTTAAAGGGAAACACTTTTCTTTTTATAGAGGAGATTTGTTTTCCTTTTTTTGTATTTTAGTATCTTAAATAAGTTAAGAGAGAGTTATTTCTTTTGATTAAATTTGTAATATCTTCAATAACATCACTGGTACGGTACCTGTAGTAGTAACATATTCCTAATTCTTTATAAAAATACTGTTTATTGAAACTAAAAGTCTTATGTCTTAGCTTGGGGGGAATGATTTTATAAATGTTTTTATGTCTTTTGGGGATATACTTCTGCAGTTAAAGGATCGGGGGCTAGCAAGTGCTGTTAATAAACATCATTAACATTAATTTTCATAGCTCTTTAATATTTTCTTAAGTCCTATATCAATTGTTTCTCTCATTGCTATAATTAATTTATCTAATACTTTATATCACTGCTGATAATAAGACACCTAAAACTAAAAGTAAATAACAGAATTCATACAAAATAAATAAACAAATAATAAGAGTTGTTAAAGAGAAACACTTTTCTCTTTAATGAGTAAAGTTATTTTCCTTTTTTGTATTTTATTATGTTTGATTACACATTTCTCATTTTTTTGTTTGATAATTGTCTTTTCTTCATTCTTTGTTCATTGATGTTGTAAGATTTTGTAAAAAATATAATGAATTATAAAAAGTAAGCTTTAATATTTATATGAGATATCTTAGTTATTTTAAGATACTTAATGGTTCCCAGGTATAATATTAATTTAGTATGGTATAAAAAAATACATTAAAACTTGCGAAAAGCCAATATCTTACATAATAGTATATATAAAAATGTAGAAAAGTCTAGCTTGAATAGAGAAAAAATGTGCAGTAGTTGCGTATCGTTATATAAATTATATTTCAATAAATCGTATCATCGATTTGATTTGCCCTTGTTTGCTTTTTATTAGTTTTGCCTTTTAGTCTTAATAAAACATGCAAAAAAATTGTTGCTGATATGAAAAGAGAGGAAAATCCGAATGCTGAGGGAGTAGAGAGTGCAGTAAAGAAATTAGTTAGTGAGACACTTGATAAGATAATTGATGGAGAGGCTATTGGTGATGCTAGTGACTTAATTGGTAATGTTGCTGTTGGTGGTAATAATGCTGCTGGGGCCGGAGCTAAGGGTGATGGTGTTGAAAGCTTAGTAAAGGGATTTAAGTCAATTGTGGATATAGTACTTA
>NZ_AYOU01000039.1 GCF_000500065.1 Borrelia hispanica CRI
GAACTTTTAAAAGATAAATTGTTTTTTGGGGAAATTTTCTTAGGAGGGTAATAACAAATGAAGACAGAAACTACAGAAAACAACAAAGTAGTTAGTAAAAATGTCAAAGTAATTAGCAAAGCTAATAATGTAAAAAGCGAAGTTCCTACAAAGACTATTAGTTTGGACGAATATAATCAGCTTATGAAGTATAAAAAGGGACTTGCTAAGAATGATAAGCAGATATTATCAAACAAAGCAGTAAACCTTTGAGTATAAATCAAAGAGTAGCGCAAGAATTAGCCGAAGTCAAAGCAAAGAATAAAGCAAAGAATCAAATCTTACAAGAAGCGATTAAACTTAATGAAATTGATTCTCTGTCAAAGAAATATTTGAGTAGTCATTTTAACAAGGAGGCACTCTTATCACGTGGGCACAGCTTAGATGAGATTATGTTGGCACAAAAGCGAGAACTTGTTAGAAAGTATGTTCCAAGGGAGCAAATTAAGGCTATAGCTAAGATAGATAATCTTGAGCATATCAAAGGTACATTATTAGATATGCTTGTAAATCTTGCCAAAACTTCTATAAAAAAGACTACAAAGAACAAAAGTGTTACTACTAAAAGTATTAGCAAACCTGGTATCAAATTTGAAGATAATATTTCTACTGCCTCCCCACACTTCAAGCCACAAAATAACATTGAACTTAAGAGCGGCGTTTCAAACAGATACAAAGAACTATTAAAGCGATCTTCAAATGTTAGAAAAAAAAGATCTAGAGTGTAAAAGGAGACTATAAATGGCAGATATTGCAAAACTAAAAAAGGAATATGAAGATAAG
>NZ_AYOU01000040.1 GCF_000500065.1 Borrelia hispanica CRI
TGTGCTTGAACATAATATTTAAAGAAATATTTACTTTCTAAAAAATTACCTGTTTGATTATATTCTGTAATAGCTGATGTTAAATAATTACTATCACTACATTTAATCTCTAATAGTTCTGTTTCACCTTGATTATTTACAAACCAACCATCTATTGTTGCACCAACAAGATTATCTCCTCTACCTACTCGTTTGAAGTAATTATATTTGTCTATTCCATTAGCATATTTGTTTTTGTGTAAAATTTGTATATTATCAAAGTAAATACGTAGAAACTCAGCAAATCCTAAATTTTCTAATGCTTTTCCTTTTTTAATATGCAAATTATCTTTATATGGAACTTCTTTCCCAAAAAATTTAAGCACTCTACTTACAATTAATTCAGAAGCAGCATCAGCACCAAGAAATATACTCCCAACTTCACTAGCACCAAATCTTGTTAATCCTTCACGTTGAATAGAAAAATCTACTTTACTATTAAACTTGAAATATTCACCTTTTTTTATGCCTGGTAATTTACGTCCTATCTTATTCATTTTGCTTACATTAGTTTGTTTATTATTATCAAAATCTAAGGTTGGAACAAAAGATTCTAAACCTTTAATAACTGGTTGGGTGTATAAATTTTGACGATTCATTTTTTTACTCCATTATTAATTTTTGTAATATTGCTATTATTTATAATGTTATTTTTATTTTTCACAACAAATCTCCTGTTTAATGTTAAAAATATAACTATATTATATAGCAAAAACTAATTTTTGCAATAATTTTATAAAAAAATTAACAAAAATATTTTTGTTATATATAAGTTTACTTTTAAAGGGTATTGCGCTATGATAATAGGCAGTAATACATAAAACAGGAGATTTATATGAAGAGCTTAAAAAAATATACTAATAAATACCAACACAAATTAATTGTATTAATATCAACATTAAATTTTGTAAATTCTCAGTTTAAAAAATATAATCAAAATAAAATACTCTATTACTTTAATAATAACTTAAAAAATAATGGTCAAAAAAAAGCTACACTCAAAATTCTACAAAGTTATTTATACAAACTAGAAAAAGAATTTCAAGTAACTAGTAACTATTACAGACATTTAGGAGAAAATTGCGGTACCGAAATTCACTATAAACTTAGATTTTCTAAAAAAGTATGTCACTATAAAATCAATAAACATTTTAAAGACAAAAAAGAAGAAAGATTTCAACAACGTGCCAATTTATATCATCAACAAACATGCACTAATAATGGGAGTCTAAAGAAAAATGGGAGTGTAGAAAAATGGGAGTGTATTAATAATAATAGTAATAATAAGAATAATAAAAAGAAGAAGAAGGAAGAGGTAGAAAAAACAGAAAGAGAAAAGGCACAGCTAGAGAAGTACATAAAGAAGTGTGCATTCAAAGATGATAAATATCTCTCAATTTTGAATTTAAAAACAACAAAAGAAACTAAAATAAAAAAGCTAATAGAATTGAAGAAAGAAGAGAATAGAAAAGAGAGAGAACAAAATAAGAGCAAAAAATTAGAAGAAAAACAAAAGGAATTAGAAAAGGCACTAGCAGAGACAGAGGAAGGATTAAAAAAAGAAGGATATAATGAGAAGCAATTAGAAACAGAGATACAAAAAGCGTATGAGAGATATAAAGACAAGCCGCACTTTATCGTAGAGAGTAGTAAATACGGTGATTTAAGACAGATAGTAAAGAGGATTAAGAAAACAGTTGAATGTGAGAAAAAGGGGCAAAAAGAAAACCACAAGCAGATTAGAAATAATATATTTAGTATACTGCTAGATCAGTTGAAGAACAAAGTAGAGGTTAAAGTTTTAGCGCCAATATTGAAAAATTATTTAAATAAGCAAGTTGATTTGAAATATAGCCAAGTATTTAATAATCATTATTACTATGAAATTTTAGAGATGGTGGAAGGGAAAGAGCATTTAAGAATAGAGGAATATGAAAAAATCGTTGACTAAGGATGTGTTATGGATAGTGTATTAGAGCGACTTCAAGAAAAAAAGACAGAAATTTCAGAATCAGAAAAAGAAAAACAAAAAAAAATTTTTATCAAAATTGAAAAAATTAATAACAGGACATTATATCATACCAAAGTTATGATGGATTTTTGTGCATTTGGGATTAATAAAAGACAAACACACAAATTCTTTATTGCCTTTAGAAAATTATTTAATAGAGAAAAAATAGAATGGTTTAGTTTGTTTTCTGTAAGAGATGATGATGAATTTTTAGGAATATTTTATGGATATAGGAAACCAATACAAAACATTATAACTAGATATGAAGAGTATGGTGTTATGAAAGCATATACATTTTCAAAGATATATTACATAGAATTTAGATTTCACAAAGGAAGTGTGTTTTGTTATATTAAGGGAATTTCTCGTTTACTTAAAAAGGATAAGGTCAATACTAAATATTACTATTCTTTAATAGATATATTCTTAACTTTAGAAAAGGAGGTATATGAGTTTTATGATAAGAAATTGCCAAGTGGGGGTATTATAACTAAATGGATAAGAAAAAACCGAAAGTGATTACAATTGCTTCAATTAAAGATGGTGTTGGGAAGAGTACAAGTGCAATTATACTTTCTACACTTTTGTCCCAAAAATATAGGCTTTTATTGATAGATATAGATACTCAAGCATCAACCACTAGTTATTTTTTTAAAAAAATCAAAGAGCAGAATTTTGAACTATTATATAAAAATATTTATGAAATTTTAAAAGGAAATATAGATATTAACAATTCAATTGTTGATGTAGGTAATAATTTAGATTTAATACCTAGTTATTTAACGCTACATAATTTTAATTCAGAATCTATGCCTTTTAAAGAAGTAAAATTACAAGAACAGTTAACTTTTTTAGAAGTTAATTACGATTATATAATAATTGACACTAATCCTAGTTTGGATATTCCCTTAATAAATGCTTTGGTTGTTTCTGATTATATACTTGTTCCAATAACAGCTGAAAAATGGTCAATTGAAAGTTTAGAGTTGTTAGAATTTTTCGTTAAGAAGTTAAATTTGACAAGAATCCCAATATTTTTAATCAATACTAGATTTAAAAAGAATAATACACATAAATATTTATTGAATTTACTGAAAAAAAGAAATAATTTTTTAGGAATTATATCGGAAAGGGAAGACTTAAATAAAAGAATGGCGAGAAATATAGGTTTTGATTTAACTAAAGATTACATATATGAATATGTTGCCGCTCTTGAAAAATTTTTGGTGAATTAAAATTCAAGTTATAGTAGTAAGATTTTTAATTATATTAATAATATTTTACATTCATTAAATGAATATAAAAATTTTTGGAGGTTTGTATGGAAATAGAAATTAATAAAAGGGATTTCTCAGATTCAGTAAAAAGAGGAAATTCTATAGAACAAAAAATAAGGCATTATAATTCTTTGAAAGAAAAATTAAAAGTTAATTTTAAAAAAGAAATACATAATAAAATAGAAACAATGAAAATTTTAAAAGAAATTAAAGATAATGAATATTATAGATTAGATAATTATAGAACTTTTGAAGATTTTTCACAAGAGTACAGATTAGCAAGAACTCAAGTTTATCAGTATTTAAGACTTGCAAATGCTATAGAAGAAGGAATAATCGAGGAGACTTTTTTAATAAAAAACGGTATAAACGATTCACTTGCTTTTTTGCAAGATAAACAAGGTAAAAGAATCAAAAAATCCAAAATTAATCCAATCAAACCATTAAGATTTCAACTTAAGAGTCAAAAAAGTTATGATTACTATAAAAAAAATGCAAAACTTACAAGTTTTATATTAGATGAGTTGTTTAGAGATAAGAAAGATTGGCTTGAGGAGTTTGTAAGGAGGTTTAAAAATTTACGAGATAATTAAAAAAGGATATGTTTTATTGCTAATTTATATTTTGGAGTTTTTCTAGAAAAGATAAATTTATTAGAACTATATCTTCTTAATAAAGAGTGAAAATGCTGTTTTATTAGAAAAATTTAAGATGGTGATATATGAGAGCAACATATTATGATCTATTTGTTGAATTGGGTATATTATCGGTTGATTTTATTTTAATTTTATTTTACTATACTTATTACTAGTAGTTTTTCATATCAAAACTACCTGTTTTATGTTCATTTAGCATAAGCTTCAAAGCTTAATTAAGGATTCATTTAGGAGTTTTTAATTAAGCTTTGAGTTTTTATACTTAAATTTGATATTTTATTGTTTTTTTTGTAATAATTTTATGATGCTTGACATAAATTAGTTTTTGCTATATATTATAATTATAACATTAAACAGGAGAGTTGATATGAATATAAATAGTAATAATTTTACAAAAACAAATATACAAGAAATGACAATTAATAATGAAAATACAACAATTAGTCAAAAGAGAATAGACTTTTTAAAAAATCTTCGTACTCTTAAAATGAATTTGGATGAAGTAAATAAAAATCTTAATGGATATGAGAATTACAATGAAATAGTAAGAGAAGTTAAAAATGTTATTAAGGAACATAATCTAGATATTGATTTTGTACAATATCCAACTACAAAGAGTATTGATAATCATTTAATTTATGTTGTTACAACAACATTTTATAGCCCTTTAAGTGGATATGAACATTCATTTGATACACCAATATATATAGAAAAATTGAGATCTATTGGGGTTAAAAGTCAAAATACATGGCCTCAGTTTGTGGAGTCTGCAATAACTTATTTCAAGCATTATGTATTAGTTACATATTTGTTAATAGAGAGTGAACTTAATATTAATGCTAGTAATTTAGATCTTGAACAATTTTAAAGGGAATTTAATATGAATAAAAATAATAATATGATAAAAAATCAATCA
>NZ_AYOU01000041.1 GCF_000500065.1 Borrelia hispanica CRI
CTCTATTTTTTAAATTAACATGCTCAAAAAGTTCTGATAACATTATGAGACCACGCTCACCACACCTCAAAGCTTGACAAATAAAGAACTATAACTATTTTGTCCTTTAATCTAATAAAAAATACGTGTTCAATCTCCAATTGACATCCTATCTCTCTCATTGAACATACAACGCCCTATTAAATCTCATAAATAATTTCCTAACATTAGAATATGTTTCCACAAAATAACCAACAAAATTCACAAATACACACCTAAATTGCAAATCTTCTAATTCAGACATATGTTCTATACCCACCTTAGACGTACCTGCTAAATCTCCTAAACATCTTTCCACAGCATAAATTGGCATACTATTTCTCTCATTTACCATCTGCTCTAAAAATGCATCCATAGCACCAACCCTTGCTATATCTATCGAATTACCATCATGCAAATATGCTAATCTTTTATCTGTAAATCTATTTAAAGTTACTTTTAAATAGAAAGTAATACCGTATAAACATAAGAATAACTTGTCAGTCAAATCTCTATACAAGCCTCTATTTTTTAAATTAACATGCTCAAAAAGTTCTGATAACATTATGAGACCACGCTCACCACACCTCAAAGCTTGACAAATAAAGAACTATAACTATTTTGTCCTTTAATCTAATAAAAAATACGTGTTCAATCTCCAATTGACATCCTATCTCTCTCATTGAACATACAACGCCCTATTAAATCTCATAAATAATTTCCTAACATTAGAATATGTTTCCACAAAATAACCAACAAAATTCACAAATACACACCTAAATTGCAAATCTTCTAATTCAGACATATGTTCTATACCCACCTTAGACGTACCTGCTAAATCTCCTAAACATCTTTCCACAGCATAAATTGGCATACTATTTCTCTCATTTACCATCTGCTCTAAAAATGCATCCATAGCACCAACCCTTGCTATATCTATCGAATTACCATCATGCAAATATGCTAATCTTTTATCTGTAAATCTATTTAAAGTTACTTTTAAATAGAAAGTAATACCGTATAAACATAAGAATAACTTGTCAGTCAAATCTCTATACAAGCCTCTATTTTTTAAATTAACATGCTCAAAAAGTTCTGATAACATTATGAGACCACGCTCACCACACCTCAAAGCTTGACAAATATCGATCAATTGCTTATTTCTTGCATCCTCTTTTGTAATTTTACCTTCCTTTACTGCTGCAATATCTAGAAAGCCGTTGTAATTTTTTTCAAATGAAAAGAATTCAAGTGGTAACGATGCAAGAAATTTCATCTCCGAAGAAATAAAGTATGATACTCTCATACACTCTCTTTCTTCATCTGAAATCATTCTTTTTAGTTGTTTTACTCTATTAACAAGTCTATTTACAAGAAAAACACGATTTGACTTAACAGCATCCTCACCTTGAACATCCGGCCTTTCTTCCAATAACTTTATATATGAATTTCCTATCATATTCAAATCCTCTTTTTCTAAAGATTTTACAATAGGATACTTGATAAAAATACCTGAATTCCTTTCAATACTTGATAAAAACTCATCCATCGGAATCCCATATTGCATTCTAATCTTTTTTATGTTTCTTAACAATTTATCATTATCACTTACATCGAAATTGATTGTACCAAGCGTATTTTTTAAAATACTAATATCATCTTCCGATACTACAGAATTGTCATTAAAATCCGAACCTACCATCATACCTAAATCTAATGCTCTTGACGACAAATCTAATACTCCAGATACCCCAGATAATGCCGTTGAAAACACACTTCCTAATAAAAAACCTGTATCACTGCTTGGCTTCAAATCAGCAGCATCATCGCCTTGGGGTGGTTTTGTAATTCCTCCTTGAGCACAAGACATCAAAGCTACAATACATATACATAATAATATATTATTTTTTATCAAAAATTACTCCTTTTTTTTAAAATTTACACATACACTTCTTGTAAAAATAAATATGTGGTATATACTTATAAGTATATATTATAAATATAATTATTAATAGGTTTAATTAACAATATTCACACAAAAAATATATAAATATCAGTATTTTATTTAACCTTTGCATAAAACATTTAAAATGTATATTTGTATATTAAGTATTATCTTATTAGTATTTACTTTACTTGTGCATCATTACTATCATTCTGATTAAGAGCACCATCTTTGATCTTAGTATCTACCATTGCCCATGAATCAGCTTGAATTACTACATCAGCTAATTTAGAACCAGCTCCTTGATTGGCAGAACCACTAGCAGTAAGAACAGCAGGGGCATCAGCCGGACTAGCAGTATTCACTTCACCACCAGGATTCCCTTTTGTAATTTGTATACCAGAATTAATAGCAGATTCAATTATTGCTTTAACTTCTTGAATAACAGCTTCAACACTCTCTTTATGAGCAGCTACTGCAGCACCAGCAACATTATCACCAATAGTAGTATTACCAACAGCCCCAGCAAGTTTAGTTACAGAATCAATTAAACTTGCAATCATTTCATTAGAACCTTGAATAACAGCTTCTACTCCTTTAGTATCAGCATTAGAAGTAGAAACTATTTGTTTTGATAATTCATCTAATTTATTCTTAGTATTTTTTAATCCATCTCCAATAGTTTTAAAATATTTCCCAACTTTGCTTCTATTATCGTCAGATTTAACAGCATTAAATCCTAATGCATTTCCAACAGCACTCCCAAACCCAACAAAAATCTCCTGAAACCCTTCTCCGATATAAAGTAAAGATATTGGGAGTTAAGCTCTTGGTATCTTTTATTTTATAGTGTGTTAAATGTAGATGTATTGTTTTATGTGGTTAATTTATTATTTGTGGTTTTTAAATGTTCTAATTAAAAATATTCAGTTTATCGTATAAAATTGTACAAACAAAGATATTACCAAGCTTCTTACCTAAATTCTTAAAATGATTTCCTACGTCTTCTTTCTTTGTAGTTGTATTCAACATTAAATCACTTTTCTACTTTGTCTCTTTTTCTTTATTTCCATTTTTCATCACCCTCCTATTTTTTTGCATGTTTTATTAAGACTAAAAGGCAAAACTAATAAAAAGCAAACAAGGGCAAATCAAATATTGCTCCTAATAACTTGTTTACCGCATCTATCCCTATTGCTATGAATCATCCGCTGCTTCTTCCAATTCCTTTGATACATCACATTATAAAAAATAAGCTTTTATCTTTATTTGAAATACACTAGTCATTTGAAAAAATTGAATGACAATCATCTATATTTTTGATTATAATGTAAAAAAATATACTAAAAGGAGTAAGAGGAGAAGAGAAGGAGAGGTTGAAAGTTTAAGCGAAGTATTACTGGAAGTAGGAAAAAGTGCAGAGATTTATTTAGTTAATATACTTACCTGCAGCATTGTTATCTCTTGCACTATTACCATCTTCTGCCTTCTTATTATCCCCTGCTTCTGCACTTCCTACTCCTTCAAGTACTATTTCCACTATTCCCTTAATTCCCTTGACTAGCTTATCAACCTCATTACCTACAGCACCACCATTATTCTGCGCAGCAACATTGCCAATTAGATCACTAGCATCTCCAATTGCCTCACTCGCTGTCTTTGCTCCTTCTATTATCTTATCTAGTTTACTCTCAACTAATGTTTTCACCGCACTCTCAGTAGCCTCAGCATTTGGATTCTTTTCTTTCTTCATCTCACTAACAATTTTATTAAGTCCATCCTTTATCCCTTTAACAGTCTCGTAAACTTTCTTAAAATAATTTCCAACATCGGATTTTCTAGAATCGACCTTCAATCCTAATACACTCCCTACCATTTCCCCAAATGACGTGAAAACATTCAAAAATTCATTACTCAATCCCACCATTGACTTCAATAACCTATTCTCAACACTCTCCTTACTCTCTCCTACTCCTATACTAATTCACCTACTAATTAGACTTAACCTCACCATTAATAGTTTTTTCTACTTTTTTTATAGCTTTTCTAACAAGGATTAGAAGAAAAAAATATGCTTTATATAAAATATTATTTATATAACATACACAACACTGCAAATAAAAAAAAGAGAGCTTTATCGCTCCCTTTGCCAATATTTCTATTTAATCTTACTGCTGACCCACTGCTTTTGGCTCTCTTGCCTTATCTACTTCTTGCTTTACCTTCTCTAGTACATTCTTTACTGTCTTTTTAACTATTTCTTCTATTGCTCCTAATAAATTATTTGCAGCTGTTATTCCCACTCTTTATACACTATCTTCAATTCTTCTGTACCTGCTGCAACTCCCTGCTTGTTATCACTCTTTACCTCACCCACTAAACTAGAATCACCTATCCCTTTTAATGATTCTAAATGCCCTTTTAAAGTCGCTAAAACTCCCTTAGCTGTATCAATTGCTTGTTCTTATTGCCTTATCAAATACACCATCTTTATCAACACCTGCCGATGCTTTTACTGCTACTTTCTCTAATTCTGCTGATGCTTCTCCAAGTTTTGCACCTAAACTGCTAAAATATTCTCCTACATCACTCTTCTTAGTAGTTGATTTAGCAGTAAATCCCAATACATCCGACACTAATTCCAAAAATGTATAAAACGCATTCTCTGCACTCCTCCCTACTTCCATTAATACTTCACTTAAACTTCCCACTCCTCTCCCTTCTCCTCCTAAAGCTCCTTCTCCTCCCTTTACTCCTCCACTATTACATCCCATCACCACCATTATCACCATCATTATCATTATCCCTTTTACCCTTCTTTTCATTCTATTCCCCCTCATTATCTCTACTCTCCTTCTCTTCTCCTCTCTTTCTTCCCCTTCTCTTTTCCCTACTATTTCCTCTAATTTCATTTTCTTCGCCTCCTTGTTTGATTTTTGTGAATACTAAAAGGCAAAACCAATAAAAAAACAAGGGTAAATCAAATTAATGATATGATTTACCTAAACATAATTCATATAACGATACACAATTACTGTACATTAAAATAAGAAAATAAGAGAGCTATATCTTGCTCTCTTATCTGCCTTTATTTATTAAATTATCCTAAATGTTACCGGCTCATCTTCTATATTATATTAATACTAATTTTTCCAACCTACATGAGAAAGATCCTGATTTGTAAGTTCATATTTTATATTACTTAAAAGAGATTTCTTGGCTTCTGTTTTACTAAAATCTATATTCCTAAAACCTGCACGTATAACAGTACTAAAAAAATTATATATATAATTTTTAGAATTTTCACCATATATACCACCCCTACTAAGATCTGTTATACGGTTACTTTTGTCTCTCAAAAACATAAATTGCTTTTCATACCATTTAATGGCATTTTTTATATATAGATCAATATCTTCATTGGATGCATGAATATTCTTTTTACCTATCAAAAAATTATAAGCCTCAGTAAAAGCCCCTACCAATTCTTTTTGATAACTAGGATCATCGTTAACCCACATTACAAAAAGACCGTAATTATCTGCTATTTTCTTATATTCCAAATGATTATTATCATAAGCCTCCTTCAGGGGTGACAAACCTTGTTCTACAAATTTACTACCATACTCACCACTATATCTTTTTAATACGTTAATTTTCGTTTGTGGATAATATAATACATGCCTATATGCATTTGTAATCCCATTAAATGCTCTCAATAAACTACTTAACATCAATCTCTCTTCATTAGTTAAAACAATTTTTTCTTGCTTATCTTCTTCCTCCTCTTGAACTATTTCAACCCCTTGTAAAATTTGAACACCAGAAGATACTACTGTTGTTGTATCTTCATCTGATTCTAACACAACAGAATCTTCAACACCAGGATTTACTTTATCATCTGATTCTAAAACAACAGAATCCCCAACATCAGGTTTTACCTTATTACCGACAATAGATTCATCTACTTGAGATTTAGATACAAACCTACTTGGCCTTGAACTTAGACCTAGAAATTTACTTATAACACCACCAGATAAAGCAGCATCATTAACACCAGCATTACATCCTATGATCATTATAAATGATACCATACCCATTATTTTTTTCATAAATAACTTCTCCCTTCATAATTCACTCTAAAGCAAATATCAACATATTATAAATACTTATTTAGATAAAGTACATTATAACAACAATTTTACTATTATTAAATATACAAATATATATTGTAATTTTAATTGTAGGTTATGAATACAATGAGAAATTTCTATTCAAACTAAAAAGAAATTTTAAAGAAATAAAAAACTTTTTAGAAAAAGCATTTTCAAAAAGATAAAACAACGCAACAAAATAGGTAAATTAAGTTATAATTTTAAAATTTATATTTGTTTTTAATGTGTTTAAAGTAGCCTTAGCTGAATCAACCGCTCCTCTAACTTCTTGGGATTTAGAACTATCTGCTGCTTTTTTTGCTACATCTTCTAACTCTTCTGATGCTTTCCCAAGTTTCACACCTAAACCCTTAAAATGATTTCCTACATCCTCTTTCTTTGTATCTTTATTCACTTTAAATCCCAATACATCTGACATTAACTCTATAAATGCATAAAATACATTCTCTGCACTCCTCCCCCACTTCCATCATTGCTCCACTTAACCCACTCCCGTCTCCTCCTGCTGCTCCTTCTCATCCCTTTACTCCTCCACTATTACATCCCATCACAAACATCATCACCATCATCATTACTTCTTTTACTCTCTTTCATATCTCTCTTCCTCTTATTATTTCTCCTTTTCGTCTTATTTCTTTCATTCTTTTCGCCTCCTTATTTTTATTTATTTATTTCTTATTTCTTAGCTTATTTGCTTGTCTCCCAACAACTAGAAGCAAAAAAATAAATAAATGATCCTCATAAAAAAAAGAGCCCTATCGCTCCTCTCCTATCTGACTTTTATTATCATTATTCAACACAACATATCTATAGAATTAATCTCTAATTCCCCTGCACAGTAAAACCATTTTCAGAACCTCCTACTTGTTTAATCTCTACTAATGTCTTATCAATTTCTTTTAATCCCAAATCCACTGTATTCCTGATTGCCATTGTAAGTGTACTGAAATTTTGTTTACCGAACTTGCTGCTACTTGCGCCTCTATCCCATCACTCAAATTACTACCAAACAATTTACTTATTGTCTTTTATTGATCACCATTGATCTTAGTAGCTATATGCATTATTAATTATTACATTGTCTGATTTTAAATACAGTGCTTCTTCAACATAAATTAAAACTATTTTCTTTGAAAAAATAAATGATTACATAAATTAAACATCCTACTGATAAATAAGAAATACCAAAAATTCGTTAAGAATTTTTGGTATTTCTTATTTATCAGTAAAAAAACAGATTAAAAAAATCAAACTATTTCACTAATTTTATCAAAGACAATTCATAATTCTCTAATAAATTTGGCTGCCATCCAGTCCATTTATCATTTCTAAACATATAGTTTGCAGACTGAATATATATTGGTGCAATTGGAAAATCCTTTTCAACTATTATTTCTTCTGCTTTCCTTAAAATATCTTGTCTCTTAATAGAATCTCTCTCAAAATCAGATTCAACAAAAAGTCTATCATACTCCTCATTTGAATATTTATACGATGAAATATACGATTTACTACTTGTAAAAATGAATAATATAGATGTTGGATCCCCATAAGGACCTACCCATCCTGCTCTTGCAATATGAAAATTACCAGAATGCCTATTACTCAAATAAGTTCCCCACTCCTGATTTTCAAGAACAACATCAATATTTAAAATACTCTTCCATCCATTCTGAATAAATTCAGCTACTTTCTTATGTAATGAATTAGTATTATACAATAATTTTAATTTAGGAAAATTGCTACCATTAAGATACCCAGCTTCAGCCAATAATTCCCTTGCATATTTAGGATCAAATAAAAGCAAATCTTTATCATAAGTATAATGCTCATAATTTGGGGTTGCAGTTCTTGTAGGAATTGCACCATTAGCAATCACTTGCTCTGTTATAGTTTTTCTATCAATAGCTAATGTTAAAGCCTTTCTAATTCTAACATCATCAAGAGGTTTTACAGTCACATTAAAAGGATAATAATAAAGAGCATTAAAAGGGCCCTCATAATAATCATCTCTTAACTTAACATCTTTAATTAAATCAACAGGAATAGTTTGATTAAACATAAAATCTATTTCACCATTTTGATACATATTATAAGAAGTAGTGGCATTGTCAGTGGTAAAGAATGTAATCTCATCTATTTCAACATTTGATACATCATAGTATCTAGGATTACGTTCAACTGTAATACTCGAACCAGGAATTCTCTCTTTGAGCTTAAAAGCACCACTAACAACAATATTTTCAGGATTAATCCATTTATCACCATATTGCTCTATCACGTGTATTGGTACTGGTATAAACACTCTATAAATTAATAAATTTAAAAAATAAGGTTTTGGTGATTCTAAAACAAATTCTATAGTTTGATCATTGATAGCTTTAATTCCAAGTTCAGATTCCGATACTTTGCCCTCAAAATAAGCTTGACCATTCTTAATCACATCTCTAACCTCATCAGCATAAGGGGCATGAGAATCTCTATTTAAAACTCTAAGATAAGATTTTTTTATTCCTTCTGCTGTAATTGGAACTCCATCACTCCAAACAAGATTATCTCTTAAATTAAATGTATAAACTTTTCCATCGCTAGAAACATTCCAACTTTTCGCAAGTCCAGGTTTATACCCGCTTGTTTGGGGGTCTGTTCTCACAATTCCCACAAACATCTCATTTATAATCTGAGTTCCTACAGTATCTTTATTGAACTGAGGATCAATTGACGTAGGTTCTGCGCCCAAAGCCACTTTAAACACTACAAGATTATTTTTTTTATTATTATTTCCCTTGCTCTTTAAGTCATATTTACTGCTACAAGCAAACATAAAAACTAATAATAATAAAAATAAAAAAAATCGAGATATCATAGTCTCTCCTCATAAAAAAAATAAAAATAAAACTTAATCCATTAAAATCAAAAAATATAATGAAATTTATGTCATTAAGGTATAGTCTTAAATATATCGCAATAATATGATTTTATCATTTTAATAATGATGAGGTAAAAAATCAATATGGAAAATATTGTAATTAAATATTTTAAAGAAATATCTAAAATTCCAAGATGTTCTGGAAATCTTAAACAAATCAACAATTATATTAAGTCTGAAGCAAAAAAATTTGGACACTATTTTAAAGAAGATGACGCATATAATATTTTAGTCAAAATAAAATCAAACAATAACAACAAATATCCTGTAGCTATCCAAGCTCATACAGACATGGTTTGTGAAAAAAACGATTCTAGTACACATAACTTTAAAAATGATCCGATTAAAGTGCTAGAAAAAGACGGTTACTTGGTAGCTGATGGAACCACCCTGGGAGCTGATAATGGAAACGGAGTCGCAATGTTACTGAGTCTGATGAGCGAAGCTAATAATTTTACTCATCCTGAACTAGAACTAATTTTCACTGCAGATGAAGAAATTGCTCTAGATGGTGCTATTGCATTTGATGCAAGCGAATGTAAAGCAAAAAGTCTTATTAATCTGGATGGAGGAAACGAAGGCAATTTTACCATTGCTTGTGCAGGCTCTAGTATAATTGAAATAAAAGTCTCACCAACCTATATACATACTCAAGATAATATGATAGTAGAGCTTCTATTCACTGGGCTTAAAGGAGGACACTCTGCCGGAAAAATTCATAAAAATTTAGGTAATGCTTTAAAATTAACATTCTTCTTTTTAAACAAACTTAAATCAAAAATGAAATTCAAAATTAGCGATATTTCTGGTGGAGATAAAAGCAATGCAATTCCACGAGAAGCAAAGATTTTAATAATAATTGACAATAAGGATCTTAGTTTACTAAAAAATGAAATTAATTGTTTCATTAATGAGGTCAAAATTATGCATGATTTAGAGCAAAATTTTGAAATTATTATATCTGAAAAAACTTTTAACGGAAAAATTTTAGACTTTGAAAGTCAAGACAAACTTTTAAACATGGGAATGGGTCTTATTAATGGTCTTTGCAAAATGGAAGATTATGATAAACGGGTTGTCAGAACTTCTCTTAATTTCGCCAGTCTCAAAAATTTAAATGACGAATA
This sequence comes from Borrelia hispanica CRI, assembly GCF_000500065.1. Lineage (NCBI taxonomy): Bacteria > Pseudomonadati > Spirochaetota > Spirochaetia > Spirochaetales > Borreliaceae > Borrelia > Borrelia hispanica. The sequence continues at coordinate 10,195 of NZ_AYOU01000041.1, forward strand.
TATTTTCACTTTTAAAACGAGATCTTTACTGGAAATCGAAAAAGAATATCTTTTCATGCATTTAAAAGCTATTAGCAATTTGGCAAAAGCACATATCGAAATTACTAATGATTATCCATCTTGGACATCATCTAATGATAACAAACTTCTGTATCATTTAACAAAAGTTTATCAAGATCTATATAAAAAAGATCCCAAATTACATATAACACACGGAGGAGTTGAAACTGGTATATTAGCTGCCAAACTTGGAGGTATTGATGCTATTACCATTGGTCCTGATGCTGATTATGCACACTCTCCAAAAGAAAAGCTTAATATCGAATCCTTTATTCGTGTTTATGATTTTCTTAAAACATGCTTAGAAAAATTTTAACAAATAAGTTATTTATTAAAATTTTTCCTTTCAAATAAACCATATGGGTTGTTTAAATTATAATTTAAACAACCCATAAAAAACAAAAATCTACAATTCCAAACTTCACATTCAATGTCACTAAAATACTTATAATCATAATTTCCAGCCTAAAACATTAATAATCCATTATATAACTACAAATATAAGTTTCATTATGTTGCGGACAAAACATCAAATTTAATTAAAATTTAATTACCATTTCAATCATCAAAACTCTTGAAAAATGTAATATATCCTCCATACCCACTATTACCATCATTACCTGCAGACTTTGTAAACAAATCAAAAATATTTGATTTGTTTACTCTCTTTTACTATTACAAATATAGAACAAATCATACCTTTAATTCACATATATATTATTTATATTATTATATTATTATCACCACAGCAAGGATCCATTCATTTCCTCTTCTTTCTCCTCATGTTCAATCCAATCCTCAAGACTTTTATCCGATCCATTTCTTCATCTCTAAACTTTTTTTTAAAAGGAAATGTCATATCTCTCATAATAAAATAAGACCCTCTTAATAGTAATAAGATACTATACTAGTATAACAAACTAACATGTTATATTTTAATCTCCTTAATAATTATTACTATATTAATAAATATAATCTAAATGGCAACAATCATTTATTACCATTTAAATATTATAAAAAAACAAAAATTTTAGTTGCACTTAGTTATTATATCGTGCTTAATTATAAATTCTCATAATTAAGCATTGATAAATTAGTTAACAAATAATTATTGTCATAAATATTATGTCATATATGAATAATTAAGTTAAACTTTATAATCAATGCTTTACTGGATATCATACAAAAGCATTCTTTAAGCGAAAATCATAAATTAATAATTAATATTTACTTGATCTTGTTCAAAATAAGTTTCATCTCATTAACTATAGCTATAACAACAATACATCTAGCGTTAACGTCTTTGGACTTTTCTTCAAAATATGGTGGCACTTTATTCAGATCAAAAATTTCAATCACAACACCTCCTCCTCCCCATCAAATTTAGTCATATACACATATATCAAACTAAAATTTATAAGTATTTATAATTAATATTTTATTGAATTTTATACAAAAGCATTCTCTAAACGAAAATTATATAAAGATTCCAAGTACACAACAAACTAATTTCAATACAGTATATTACAATACATTCATCAACATACAATACAGAACAGTACATAAATAATATCAATACAGCACAACTTTCAAGACAGTACAGTACAGTACAATTATTAATTATTTTTTAATTATGTAGTAATATTTATATAGGAGCTTTAATAAATGATCAATAAAAATAATAATCATAAAAAAGATAAATATACAAAAAACATTAATGTTGGGTTAAATATTGTAAATGTTTGGAAAATTAAGTTTGAATTTTTTGTTCACAATACTTGGTTAATAATGTCTGCTTTACTGTTACTTTTTTTCAATGTACTGCATTCTCATAAAGGAATTTCAAATTATAATGTTGGTGGTCATTACAAACTATATTTCACATTACCATTTACAATTGTCATTATTTTAGTACCATCCTCAATATTGTTGTATTTTTTATATTTATTAAGAAAGCATTCTCAAACTTCAGTATTTGTGTTTTTAGAAAAAATAGCAATACTTATATTGTTAGTAATAGGACTTGTAACACAGTCTGTAAGTTCATGGATGAGTTTTGAAAGTTTCTTTAGCGTTATATTCGAAAATAACATTCTAAGAATTAAACAAAGTAAAATCGAACAAAAGCAAAATATTTTCAATCGACTATCCGAAAAAGAAAAAATGATCAAAGATGAAATAGCTGATATTGATATTCAGATCAAAAATAATAAAGATCGCATAGAATTTGCCAAAAATAAACACTTAAATTTGGACTACACATATAAAACTATGAAGCAAGATTATATGAAAGAAATTGAGAATGCAAAAAAAGAAAATAAGGATTTGTTTGCGCAAAAGAATGAATATTTGAAGTCACTGGATGATTTAAGATCTCAATTTGATAATTTAATTGAAACAACAGATTCATATAATGATAAAATTAAGGCAGCCAATGTGTTAGATGGAACATCTGTTGTCATTGATAGAAATGATTATCTTAATATCATTTTTGTTTATTTGTTATTATTATCCTCTATTTGTTTAGATATATTCCTAGCAATGGTATTTTGTATAATACAAAACTCTTACAATAAATTTTATGAACAAAAATTACTATACTCAACACAATTGCCAAAAAGCATTAAAGTCAATTTACCAAATATTAGGAAAGCTAATATTTTGAAACAAAAAGTTCAATATAATTGTAAAATCTCTAATTCAGACTCAAAAAAAACACATAAAAAAATTGATAATGATAAATTAATTGCATTTATGAAATCTAACTTAGAAGACGATAATCGTACTATAAAGTCATTGCGTAAAATTAATCAAGATACAAATCTATCTAAATATACAATAAGCAAATATTTATCAGAATTAATGAACAGGGGTTTAATTATAAAAGAAAATCAAAGATTAGTGCTTAATAAAGATTAATACTTAAGTACCAATACAAACTAAATTCATCAAAAACTGATTTATCCTAATCATTTTTCACTTTATCCACTTTCTCATTAAGTCTATCTATCGATCAATAGCTAATCAAAAATTCATTTGATATGAGTTTTTTGTATATAACACACTTCTTAAGAGCTGATATCTTTACATTATCTCTAATAATGATATATGGAGCTTTGCATAAAAATTTCAGGGTTAAACAAGCTTTGATCTTGGTCTGAATACACATAGACAGACTTGATGAAAAAATACATAAAGTTAAGTTGATACACACAAATTATTGTCTTTCTATGAAATTCCTAAATACTTTCCTAAAGTCACAAACATTTGTACTACAAAATATGAAACAGCAAGTGTAGCAATAACTGTCAAAGATGAAACCAATTGACCTTTAAATCCTAACTTACCTTCAATAAATCCTAACTTACTTTCAATAAAAGTTAGTCTAGAATTAATTTGCCCTAAATCACTCTTAACAGTCTCTATCTTGTCATCAAGTTTATCTATCTTTTCATTAAGCCTACTTTCAATCCCATCTATCTTTGCATTTAAATCACTCTTAACAGTCTCTATCTTGTCATCAAGTTTATCTATCTTTTCATTAAGCCTACTTTCAATCCCATCTATCTTCGCATTTAAATCACTTTTAACAGTCTCTATCTTGTCATCAAGTTTATCTATCTTTTCATTAAGCCTACTTTCAACCCCATCTATCTTCGCATTTAAATCACTCTTAACAGTCTCTATCCTGTCATCAAGTTTATCTATCTTTTCACTAAGCCTACTTTCAACCCCATCTATCTTCGCATTTAAATCACTCTTAACAGTCTCTATCTTGTCATTTAAATCACTCTTAAGCATATTTATCTTATCATCCAAATAATGAAAATTATCCATCATTCTATCTTGAAGAAGATCAAACTTCTCTTCAAGAACATAATAACTGATAATCTGACCATCAAATGATATATTATGATAATCCTTTTTAACTCTCTCAGACTTAATTGAACTTTTATTTATTGGATTATCATCAATTACTTGTTCTTTTGTTACAGCAACATCCATATTCAACCTCTATTACACTCTTTACATTATAATTCATTGTAACATAATAAGCTTTCATTACTCATTATACCCATTTAAAAAAGAATAAGACCAATAGCAAATAATATTATAACACATGTAATAAAGACTCAAAATTGAATTTTAATGATTCACACACTCTAAAAATTATTTTGGCTTACTACTTTTACCACTGAAAGATAATATCTACACTAACATTATCTTTAAATAACATCACAAGCAAAGATTTTATAAAATCTGATACTAAAAAAGTTATGCATAAAAAAATCACTCTCACTTCCAAACTAGTCAAGAGTGAAATATTTGTATATAATGGTATACAAATAAGAGTCCAAAGATTCTTTTTGAGAAAAGAAAATCCAAACTTTGGACACAAAAAGAAAACTTATGTCAAGTATAACAAAAGATAATAAGAATTTCAAACCTAAAGACCCAAAAGGTCAAATAAATACAATATTAAAAAGCCTTGTAGAACTAAATATTTATAAAAATTCCCATAATACTCAAACAATACGAATGTCATATGTTAAATTACAAATAAGCAAAATGCTTAAACGATACAAAAGATTGCTAAAAATTTACTGGACAATAAATATCAAAAATACAAATTATAAACTATCAAAAGGCATTGAAGAATACTCAGCAAGTGATATCCAAAAAATAGTAATTAAACTATTAGAAAATGATTCTGCAAAAAAAGTATGTAAGCGAACACTTGAAAGAGATGTAAAACTCTTAAATGAAATGGGATTGATAAAGTCTAAAATTAGAAAACTTGGTGAACAAAAAGGAAGTATTGCTCACTATGTACAAAACATGGAACTTGCTCATGTACACAAAGATATAATTCTAGAATACCTCATACAATTACTTAAAGAAAATCTACATGATAAAAAAATCATCGGTGATTTTGATGCAGACATAAAAAATACAACTTTCAATTACACAAATCTTGAAAAGTTTGGAATACTATCTAAATTCAAAGAATGTAAAAGTCTCATCGAAATGTCGCATGTGGAAAGTCCGGACGTTATTAATAAAGCTAATATAAGCAATATAAAAAAAGAGAATTCTAAGAACTCTTTAGAGAAAAACTCTGTGAAAAATCTTTCATGTGAAAAACCAAAAAATGTGGAAAAGAAAAATGAAAAAGTGCAATTTAAACGAATTGGCGTAAAAACTAGACTGATAGAAGTGCACAAAATAAGCAAAAACTATATGCAACAAGTGAAAGAATTGAGCAACAACGATTCAACGTACATAAACGCCCTGCTAAATTTGGAGACTGCCATAAATGAGTATGGGAAAGAATATGACATCGAAGATATTTTGAAACACTTTCTAAAGCAATTTGGCAACAGGTACAAGTACAAAGTGTGGATGATGATGAAAAGAACAGATGGCGTAATAAACGACTATGAGCTCATATGGGAGGGTCGATTCAAAGATTGGTACTCGCACAAATATAAGAAAAATTACACGACGAAAAAAGAAAAATATGGCGAAAAAATAAGATTAGCAAGCAAAAATTTTGAATTTCATGCGTCAAAAAATATGAAAGACGAAGAAGAAGAAAAAAAAGAAAAAGAGAAAGCAGAAAAAGAACGCAAACTGCAACTCAAACGACAACAAGAATATATAGA
>NZ_AYOU01000042.1 GCF_000500065.1 Borrelia hispanica CRI
GAACGTTTTTGTATATACCAACCCTGAAACAAAGGGACAAAAGTATCTACTAAAGCATTTTTTGCACCAAGATAATATACTAATCCTTTGCCTGATTCACTAGCATATTGTGTATGTATTCGTTTTGCATACTTACTTCCTGATGCATTAATAGTGGCATCTACGACTATGTCTAAATAAATGGGTTTGTCATCATCAGATGAATAAAATCTTAATATAACATCTTTGTCTGAGTACTCTGAAGTCATATCTATGATATAGGCTCTTTTTCTAAGGTCGTATTCTGCAATTGAACTACTTGTAGTTCTGGTTTTTGATAAAGTGAAATCAGATGGTGGACCAAGTAAGTATTCAGGGATAGATGATTTTTGTAAGGTACCATAGCCATTTGTAGTAACAAAATAATCAGATTTATTTAGTCTGGAACTTGACATACTACTTGTAAGTCTGCTTTTTATTTGACTAAAAATATTAGAAATACTACTAGAATCGTCATTTAAAATTTTGGTAAGTATTTTACTATAAGCTTGTTCAATAAAGTTTTTATCATTAACAAGTTCTGTAGCAATAGTGCTTTTAATAACTTCTTTAAAATATTCAAGACCATCATTTTTAAAGATTTTGTCTCTAGTTTTTTCAAAGAAGTTTGCATATGTAATTGCATGACAACTAGAAACCCCATCATCAATCAACATTAAATGTTGGTCTTTAATATCACCAATTTTGTTGAGTTTGTTAATTTGTATGTATTCTTCATTATCAATTAAAATTTGTTCTTCAGATGACATTGTTGCTTTCCTTAATTAAAAGTAATAATTTCTGTGTTATCTTTATCATATAGTTTAAGTGTCCGTCCTATTGGGATAAGGTTTTTTATAAATGAATAAATTGATTGTGAATATCCCTTAGGAAGAAAATTAAATGTTAGAAATCTATGTTTAGTTTGAAGTCCTTCTTTAGTTTCACGTATTAAAATACGTTTTAATCTGTTTCCTTTAGGGGTGCTAGGCGTAATAAATGCAGTAAAATTAGTTTTTATAGTGCCAAGAAGTTTAATTTTAATGACCCCAGCCTGAGGAGTTGTAATTTCAATATCAACGTGTAAAAAAGCCTTGAACAATCTTATAAATGATTCATCGGTACCAATATGTCGTAAAGCAAAAAGCACACTGTCAATATTTGATGTAAGTGATGCAAGAGGTTGGCTTTCAGCATAAAAAATTCTAAAGAGTTGAGATAACCATATAGCAATAAATCTTGATGAGCAGTGTTTTGTAGCGTTAATACTAGTAAAGTTCGAATTTAGACTTTTAAGTTCAGCAAGAAGTACATTAGCATAGTTAGTTTCAGTTTGAATTAACTTAGCAATTTCTGTGTTTTTAAGAAAATTAGGTATCATATTTATATTCCTTATTTCTTAAGATGTAATATCAATGAATAGGTTGTCTGTAAGATTAAATATAAGTAATTCTTCAGGCTTAACATCTATATCTTGATTTTCTTTAAATTCTGAATCATTAATGTTTGCAATTTGAGTTTTGTCATCATCTTTGAGCACTGCAAATATTTTTAATCCTTTAATGCCCTTAATCTCATTTACAGGAGCAAAGAAATCTTGATATTCAAATTTGATACCCATATTCGTGTAATTATTATTTACAATACGTGTATATATATCTCTAATACGTGAGTCGATGTTAAGATAAATATGATTTTGAAGGTCAA
>NZ_AYOU01000043.1 GCF_000500065.1 Borrelia hispanica CRI
GAACGTTTTTGTATATACCAACCCTGAAACAAAGGGACAAAAGTATCTACTAAAGCATTTTTTGCACCAAGATAATATACTAATCCTTTGCCTGATTCACTAGCATATTGTGTATGTATTCGTTTTGCATACTTACTTCCTGATGCATTAATAGTGGCATCTACGACTATGTCTAAATAAATGGGTTTGTCATCATCAGATGAATAAAATCTTAATATAACATCTTTGTCTGAGTACTCTGAAGTCATATCTATGATATAGGCTCTTTTTCTAAGGTCGTATTCTGCAATTGAACTACTTGTAGTTCTGGTTTTTGATAAAGTGAAATCAGATGGTGGACCAAGTAAGTATTCAGGGATAGATGATTTTTGTAAGGTACCATAGCCATTTGTAGTAACAAAATAATCAGATTTATTTAGTCTGGAACTTGACATACTACTTGTAAGTCTGCTTTTTATTTGACTAAAAATATTAGAAATACTACTAGAATCGTCATTTAAAATTTTGGTAAGTATTTTACTATAAGCTTGTTCAATAAAGTTTTTATCATTAACAAGTTCTGTAGCAATAGTGCTTTTAATAACTTCTTTAAAATATTCAAGACCGTCATTTTTAAAGATTTTGTCTCTAGTTTTTTCAAAGAAGTTTGCATATGTAATTGCATGACAACTAGAAACTCCGTCATCAATTAACATTAAATTGTGGTCTTCAATCTTACCGATTTTGTTGAGTTTGTTAATTTGTATGTATTCTTCATTATCAATTAAAATTTGTTC
>NZ_AYOU01000044.1 GCF_000500065.1 Borrelia hispanica CRI
GGTCTTGAATATTTTAAAGAAGTTATTAAAAGCACTATTGCTACAGAACTTGTTAATGATAAAAACTTTATTGAACAAGCTTATAGTAAAATACTTACCAAAATTTTAAATGACGATTCTAGTAGTATTTCTAATATTTTTAGTCAAATAAAAAGCAGACTTACAAGTAGTATGTCAAGTTCCAGACTAAATAAATCTGATTATTTTGTTACTACAAATGGCTATGGTACCTTACAAAAATCATCTATCCCTGAATACTTACTTGGTCCACCATCTGATTTCACTTTATCAAAAACCAGAACTACAAGTAGTTCAATTGCAGAATACGACCTTAGAAAAAGAGCCTATATCATAGATATGACTTCAGAGTACTCAGACAAAGATGTTATATTAAGATTTTATTCATCTGATGATGACAAACCCATTTATTTAGACATAGTCGTAGATGCCACTATTAATGCATCAGGAAGTAAGTATGCAAAACGAATACATACACAATATGCTAGTGAATCAGGCAAAGGATTAGTATATTATCTTGGTGCAAAAAATGCTTTAGTAGATACTTTTGTCCCTTTGTTTCAGGGTTGGTATATACAAAAACGTTCGTACTCAACAAATTACGACACAATTCCTAGACTTGTTAAGATTTAAAATATTATCTTTATATTTATAGCAAAAATTAATTTTAGCTATATAGTTATAAATACAAATTTTCAAAGGAGAGGTTAAAGCTCATATGAATGACATTGACACAAATAATTTAATACAACTTTTACTTGATATTGATGGTACTAAGTTATTAATTATTTCTGGTTTAATTTTGGGTACTGTACTCTTACTTAAACCTGTGCTTAAAGATATATTACATATCTTAATAGACAAATTTAAAAACAAAAATAAACAAAATAATAATGATAATAATGATTGGGGTCAGATATGATACTGAGTAAAGAATCTTTAGACACATCTTTAAATGCAATCTCAAATTTAATTGATTCATTATTCAATTTTAAAGATGCTACTTTTGACAGACGTGATAATCATGCATTCTCATTATTACACCAATTCTATTTGGAATATGAGCATATTTATACTAAAAACATGGAAATTTTAGACAATGCTTTAACTCCACAAATAAAATTGGCTATTGAACCTATACAAACTAAAATAAAAAAATTTATAGAAAAGGTCAATAGTAATCCTGATAATATGCAATTACCATCAGAGATGACATCACATGAAAAGGAGTATAAATGAATTTAAGTACGGCAAAAATAGGTATTGATATACTAAATAAATTTACAGAACTTCTACAAAAAAATAATAATGATAAAAATACATCTACTTATACAAATATCTTTTTGAAAGTAGTTAATTACATTTTTTCTTTATATGAAGCAAGTATAAACAGAATGGAACA
>NZ_AYOU01000045.1 GCF_000500065.1 Borrelia hispanica CRI
TTGACACGTGAATATGTTAGACTTCGAGATAATATGGAAAATTACTTTAGAATTGCACCAACAAGACCAAAAACAAATAAACATGCAAGAATTGTTTCTTTATTAACACCATTTAGTTATAACAAGATGCATTTATTAGATTATAGTAGTCGTTCTGTATTTAGTGATATTTATTCATATAATGGAGATGGCAAAGTTCATGATGATGCTCTTGATGCATTATCAGCTGCATATTTAATTATGTCTTTAAATTATCGTGATAGAAGTCAACATTTTACTAAATTTACTTTCATTTAGCTTATAAATTATTGTATAATAATTACATAAGGAGATTCTTTATGGAGTATATGCAAATGGAACCTGTAATTACGAGGCAGATGGTATTCAATGAGCTTGTAAAAGCTGGTATTAATAGAGAGATTGCGGACGATTTATCTTATAGATACTATAAAAATGAACTTACTATTAAAGATCTTCAATATTTAGAAAGTAATTTTAATCTTAGGCTGGAAATATTAGAACGTGGCTTAAGATCTGATATTGAAAAAGTCAAAGATGTCCTTGATACTAAAATAGATACTAAATTTACAGAACTTGATAACAAAATAGATACTGTTGAAAATAACTTAAATAACAAAATAGATACTAAATTTACAGAACTTGACAATAAGATAGATACTAAATTTACAGAACTTGACAACAAAATAGATATTATTGAAAATAACTTAAAATCAGATATTAAAGAACTTGATAATAAGATTGATATTGTTAGAAAAGATATTGAACTGAACAAAATGGAACTTGATACTAAGATAGATAAATTTGCATCAGAGGTTAAAGGAACATTAAAATTACATGCATGGATGTTTGGGACCATTATTACCCTAGCTGTAGGAATTTTATTAACGCTGATATTTAAATAAAGATGTTAATTAAAGATAAAGTAAATTTAAATAAGTAAAAGTTATCCTTCATAAACTTAAATAAGCTTATAAAAAAAGTAACAAAAAATTATAAAAAAGTTAGCAAAAATAATAAAGTGTATTATATTTGTGTGGTATAAGATTAAAAGAAATATAACAAAAAAGATATGAAATTAAATTTTAGATTAAATGTAAGAGATTTATATAAATATTCAATATTTTTTAGGAACTACATAGATAATGTAGCGAAAGATTGTTTAAAGAACGGAATAACATTAGATAGTGTATCAAGCACATCGTTAGATGTTGATGGTGCTTTGGGTAGTTTAAAAATAGAATTAAAAGCAGCATTATTACAATGCATTATTAGTTGTCGATTTAATGGTGTTGGATACATTTTAGTAAAGACAGCCGATCAGTTTTTTGATTTAGATGTAGAAGTAAATAATGAATTACCAATTGGATTTATGTATTTAGATTATTCTAAAGTACATGACATTGGACCAGAAAGTAG
>NZ_AYOU01000046.1 GCF_000500065.1 Borrelia hispanica CRI
TTGACACGTGAATATGTTAGACTTCGAGATAATATGGAAAATTACTTTAGAATTGCACCAACAAGACCAAAAACAAATAAACATGCAAGAATTGTTTCTTTATTAACACCATTTAGTTATAACAAGATGCATTTATTAGATTATAGTAGTCGTTCTGTATTTAGTGATATTTATTCATATAATGGAGATGGCAAAGTTCATGATGATGCTCTTGATGCATTATCAGCTGCATATTTAATTATGTCTTTAAATTATCGTGATAGAAGTCAACATTTTACTAAATTTACTTTCATTTAGCTTATAAATTATTGTATAATAATTACATAAGGAGATTCTTTATGGAGTATATGCAAATGGAACCTGTAATTACGAGGCAGATGGTATTCAATGAGCTTGTAAAAGCTGGTATTAATAGAGAGATTGCGGACGATTTATCTTATAGATACTATAAAAATGAACTTACTATTAAAGATCTTCAATATTTAGAAAGTAATTTTAATCTTAGGCTGGAAATATTAGAACGTGGCTTAAGATCTGATATTGAAAAAGTCAAAGATGTCCTTGATACTAAAATAGATACTAAATTTACAGAACTTGACAATAAGATAGATACTAAATTTACAGAACTTGATAATAAAATAGATATTATTGAAAATAACTTAAAATCAGATATTAAAGAACTTGATAATAAGATTGATATTGTTAGAAAAGATATGGAACTGAACAAAATGGAACTTGATACTAAGATAGA
>NZ_AYOU01000047.1 GCF_000500065.1 Borrelia hispanica CRI
TTGACACGTGAATATGTTAGACTTCGAGATAATATGGAAAATTACTTTAGAATTGCACCAACAAGACCAAAAACAAATAAACATGCAAGAATTGTTTCTTTATTAACACCATTTAGTTATAACAAGATGCATTTATTAGATTATAGTAGTCGTTCTGTATTTAGTGATATTTATTCATATAATGGAGATGGCAAAGTTCATGATGATGCTCTTGATGCATTATCAGCAGCATATTTAATTATGTCTTTAAATTATCGTGATAGAAGTCAACATTTTACTAAATTTACTTTCATTTAGCTTATAAATTATTGTATAATAATTACATAAGGAGATTCTTTATGGAGTATATGCAAATGGAGCCTGTAATTACTAGGCAGATGGTATTAAATGAGCTTGTAAAAGCTGGTATTAAGAGAGATATTGCGGACGATTTATCTTATAGATACTATAAAAATGAACTTACTACTAAAGATCTTCAATATTTAAAAGAGAACTTTGACATAAAATTGGAGATGTTAGAGCGTGGTTTAAAGGCTGATATTAAAGAGCTTGATAACAAAATAGATACTGTTGAAAATAACTTAAATAACAAAATCGACAAAGTAAGGGACGAATTAAAATCAGATATTAAAGAACTTGATAATAAGATTGATATTGTTAGGAAAGATATGGAACTGAACAAAATGGAACTTGATACTAAGATAGATAAATTTGCATCAGAGGTTAAAGGAACATTAAAATTACATGCATGGATGTTTGGGACCATTATTACCCTAGCTGTAGGAATTTTATTAACGCTGATATTTAAATAAAGATGTTAATTAAAGATAAAGTAAATTTAAATAAGTAAAACTTATCCTTCATAAACTTAAATAAGGCTATAAAAAAAGTAACAAAAAATTATAAAAAAGTTAGCAAAAATAATAAAGTGTATTATATTTGTGTGGTATAAGATTAAAAGAAATATAACAAAAAAAGATATGAAATTAAATTTTAGATTAAATGTAAGAGATTTATATAAATATTCAATATTTTTTAGGAACTACATAGATAATGTAGCGAAAGATTGTTTAAAGAACGGAATAACATTAGACAGTGTATCAAGCACATCATTAGATGTTGATGATGCTTTGGGTAGTTTAAAAATAGAATTAAAAGCAGCATTATTACAATGCATTATTAGTTGTCGATTTAATGGTGTTGGATACATTTTAGTAAAGACAGCCGATCAGTTTTTTGATTTAGATGTAGAAGTAAATAATGAATTACCAATTGGATTTATGTATTTAGATTATTCTAAAGTACATGACATTGGACCAGAAAGTAG
>NZ_AYOU01000048.1 GCF_000500065.1 Borrelia hispanica CRI
GAAATTTTTACTTATGACTATATCAAATATGAATTTATTGCAGAACTTATTAGAATATGGAACTTAAATAATAGACAAAATAGTAAATTATCAGAACTTCAACTATCAGGACAAAGAGATAATGCTTATAGTGCTGCTATTGAATGCAAACTTAAAGAACTTATTGATTCAGGTCTAATTGTTTCTTATTCTAAACTCAAAATACAAATATCGGCAAGTGCTGCACTAAAACTATTCTTATCAATAAATATTACTTATAACCATTCTATGAAAGGAGTGGTATTAAATATCACAACACAAGATATACAAAGCTATCAAAATAGTTTAAAGGAGGTTAAATAATGGATCATGTTTACAACTTAACGAAGATATTTTTCTCAATTAAAGATAAGCATATTCAAAGTGGGAAATTAGAGCTTACTAGTGAACCTACAACAAGAGCTGTATCTAGTACTGAAGATATGGGATTTCCGGTAGTTAGTTTTAGAGACCCTAAAACTATTACTTTCATATTTAATGTTGAAGTAACTATTGGATCTTATGATTACAAGCTACTAACAGATATGTCTCAAAATCAATTTTACAATGTAAAAGAGAGTACATATGAAAAACTGCTAAGCCTTGTATTTAATGACTTTGAAAACATTCACATTGTATCTAATAATGCATTCTTTGCAGAAGAACCATCAAGAAGCTATGCTGCTGAAGCAGAAAAGGTTACGTTTGAAATTAGAGCTGTTAATTGCGAAGTAAAAAAACCATAATAATTAAAATTTAAGGAGGATTTATGACTCAGCTTTATAAAATGAATATTTTAACTAAAAAGGAAACACACACATTCGATGTAAAAGTATTACCAGTTTACCAGTGGGATTCTATTTTAGGTTTTTCACAAAATTATGGTATTGATAAACTCAATAATATTGATTATCTCAGGACAATAACAAACATTATGATCAAACCTGACTTTTTAGACAAATTTTACTTCATTTTAGATGACAATAGAAAATATATTTCTTACTACAAAGATTATCTTATTGCAATACTTTATTCAATTCAATTTGATACATTTAACTTAGAAGAAGAATTTAAGAAACCAAGTCTTATTTACTTAAGTCATTATCTAAATAATGATGGTGGACTTGTAAAATTTGACTATATTGACGATCGTTGGAATTATGAACAAATAACACAAAATCTCGATTCAGAAAAAATAAAGATTTAAGGGATAAGCCTATGAGAATACATAAAGGAAGTGATATTCTACAAGAAATAACAAACTCATATTTTAAATTCCTTGAGAATGTAAAAAAAGATAAATATCATTTCCCCGTTATGATGGGTATTTGTAGCTTCAATGAAGTAAAGACATTGAATTACAAAGATTTAATGGAAGTTAATAAAATATCAGATTTAAAACTTCAAATGAAGATATATGAGATGTCTCTATCTAAAGGAATATTATGAATAACACTGGATTTACTATTAAGTTTAAAGGTGTACTTGATCATGCTTCAACTAAAAAGTCTTTAGAAAAAGATATATCTATTCTTGAAAAAGTTCTAAAACCCAAAAGAACAAGACTCGATAGCACTGAAAAAATATTGAAACACAATCT
>NZ_AYOU01000049.1 GCF_000500065.1 Borrelia hispanica CRI
GACAAATTGAAAATAATACTTCTAATAGCAAAGATAGCAGTGCAATCAAACCATCTGTAGATATAACAAAAGCAAAATCAATAGAAAGTAGAGTACAAAACAAACAAGTTGTTAATACTGACCATTCTAAATCCAAAGTTAAACATAATGTTAATATGAATAAATTTAAGTATTATCAAAACTTACTAATAGCATCAAGAAATATGTATAGGTTTTTAAGTGATAAACCATTTAGTAGTTTGTCAGAAATAAACGATTATCTTGAGTCTGTTAAATCGGGAGATGATTCTAAATTACTTGAGTACTTTAATAAAAATAAAACGTTAAAGAGTATTGAGTATTGGTGTAATTTAATTAAAGAATACTTTACTAAAAGTAGTAGAGATTTAAGTAATCTTGAGAAGTTTAATATATTTATGGCATTTGATTCAGATAAAGTTGGAAGTAGTCCATTGAGATTATTTAGTCAGCTGTCTATTACTAAAGAATTTCAGTGTTTATTCAGGTTAACTTGATACTTATAAATAATAAGCCCCATCAGGGGCTTAAATAATTAATTTTTTAATTTTGAATATTTTCTATATACATCTTTAGCAATAGGTTTAGTGA
>NZ_AYOU01000050.1 GCF_000500065.1 Borrelia hispanica CRI
AAAGTTTTTTATTTCTTGAAAATCTCTTTCTAATTCTGATAAAATTTTTCATTATATTGATATGAATTTCTCATAATATTTTTTATTTTGTTCTCAAAATCTTCTAAAAATCCTTTTACTTTATCAAAATATTTTTCTTGTTTATATTTTGTAAAATATTTATTTTTAAAGTAATAATATCCTCTACTATCTCTAAAGTCATATTTATTATATTTAATTAATTCTTTTCTTTTATTATTTTGATCCAATAAAGTGCATCATCCACATCATAATCGGCTAAAAAGGTTTACCTTCTACTCTTCATCTTCATTCATTCTCGTATGCCATTACTTTAGCTGTTATAATACCATTATTGAAAAAATTTTCGATAAGCTTTGATCACACAACAGCAACACTTCTAACAGCAATACTTTCTTCATCAGAAAATCTTCTCTTGATTATTATTCTAGCCTCATATATTGTAAGATCAACGTACTGTGAAGATTCACTAAATTCATCAAAATTATCTTAATAGTCCCTCATTAGAACACAATATAGATTATTCCTCTATATATGCATCATCATACAATTCTAAAGTTTCTTTATCAATACTATAGAACATCTTACAACTAATAAAAATTAAAAGCAAACTTAAAATTAAAAATTTGTTTCTGAATTTCATTATTATACCTCCTTTATGAAAATTTCACTTAGATCTTTCAATCTAACACAATTTTTATAAAATTGTACACACAAATATAAAGAACAACAATTAACCAAAATTATTGTCATCAAATTATCTAAAATTTAAAAATAATCAATCATACTCAATTAAATAACTTTACCAGTAACATACAATACGGATTAAAATTTTATTTTCAAAATAAACCAAATTCCAATAATTATTAATGATATATTTGACAAATAAAGATTTTTTCCTAGCTAATAAACAATAAAAATATATCCGAAGACAATTATTGACAAAATTTAATTGTAACTAAACCTATATTAATTATAAACACTTAGCATATGTTTCATTACATCATAAACTTGTTACCAAATTTTCATTATCCAAACTATTTTTAACAAAAAAATAATTCTAAGTCTTAATCGTATATTGTTCAAAATTAATACTCAAAATATCATTTATATTAAGAATTCATATCTTTGGTGTCTCTTACCTTCATAGTTTTATAAGAAATACTAACTAAAACGTATTTCTTAATTAAATCTTTAATATTGAGTAAATATTAATTAGAATACCTATTTGAATACAAAATATATTCTCATCAGCACCACAACTTTATATTTTTTCTTTTTTTTATACATCACCATACAAATTAATAATATAAACTTCGTAAAATTAATATCATTAGTACACTAAATATAGGACTACAAGTCCCTTTGATTTTACATGTAAATATAAAGTACTTCATCAATATCTTGGACATATTATCCCTCTCCTATAATTAATAATTTAATATAAGTAATGGTATCTGGACCTAAATTATTCATTCCTAACCAAATAGTAACTTATTAATACCTTCTAATTTTTTGTCATAAATCTAAGAAAATAATAATTATTTAAATAATCTAATCAATAGATTTATTAAAACAAAAGCATTGAGGAAACTTAAAAACATATTAATCTTATTAAGAAATTTAGGAAAAAAAGAATTACAAAATAAATTCGATTTTACTAAACACTAATATAGATATTAATTAAAAATTATCGTTAGAGATAATCCTTTATCAAGCTCTATTTTATGATATGAGATAAAATAGAGTTAAGTTTGTTGATAACTTAATAGTCTATTGGCATTTTCTCACAATTTTTATGAATCTTAGACTATTAATAATAATAAAATAAAAATCAACTAAAACCTAATTCAGCCTAGCTATATGATAAACAACATAAAGTTCATCAATAGAATTTGATAATTCCTTTCCTCTCCTATAAAAAAATAACTTTCTGGCATTTCCTTTAACATCCCTAATATCTCCCTGATTTAAAAAAATAGATTCAAAAACAGAAATCATAATTTGAACCAATAAAATATTACTACTATCATTTTTTTTCATACACAATTTGATACTTCGAACAAAATTTTTAGAAATTTCCGCTAATTTTTTTGAAGAACATTGAGACACTATAAAAGAAAACATATCAGCATACATACTTACAGCAGTATCAATAACATTTTCATAAGCATTAATTATCAATTGAACAACATTAACAACTTGCTCCATTTTTACTTCGTTACTATCAAAGACAGAATTAACTTTATACTCAAAAATTTTCTTAAGTTGTTCAATTGCATCTATCCTCATCTGAGGATTATGTATTTTAAAATAATTTAAAATATTCTCAAGTTTATCAACAATATTATCAACCTTCATTCTGATTATAACATCTCTAGATTCCTTGGTTAATTTTGCACTATCACAATTACCAGGACCATTTACACAATACACATAATTTTTAAGAAAACTATAAATTGTATGATACTCCTGCACAAGAAGACATAATGATCTTGCATATTTAACAGACTTCGTAATAAAAGTCTTAAGTTTAATAATATCATCTTTACTTAACCTATCAACATCATTTCTAATATTAGCATTATCAATACCAGAACTACCCTCTATAGCAGGACCATTCCTCACATCAAAACCATTAGCTACAATAAAATCATTCTTAGCTCTAGAACCATTTCTTGCATTACCATTTACATCCTTGACAGTTTTAGTTCCGTCAACTGCATTTTTACATGATACTATAGATATTAACATCAATAATATAAATACATCATTATACCTGGTCATTTTTCTCCTCCTTTTTAAAATCAAAAGCTTGTGTACAACATTTTACTTCCAAATTAGCAATAATCAAGAATATACTACTAATTAAAACCCATAAAAAAAATAAATACCGAAATTATATACAAATAGAACATCAACTATATAGACATATTTATCTTGAAATTAAATTTAATCATAATACACTAAGACTTGTGTTCTAAATTCAAGACAAATGCAAAATAAATAACTATAAAACAATAATTTAAAAAATTCAAAATTATAAATAATATAAAACTTAGTTACAAAATTAAACTATCAATTTTTCAATTCTCCAAAACATCATGAATATGAGATTCTCTTAATGACGCAGAACTTATTTTTACAAATTTAGCATCTCTCTTTAATTCTAATATTGTCTCAACTCCCAAATATCCCATCCCAGACATTAAACCCCCCTTTAATTGAAAGATAATGTCTTTTACCTTACCAACATAAGGAACCATCCCCTCAATACCTTCAGGAACCAATTTCCCAGGCGAATCTTTACTTTCAAATTGAAAATACCTAGATTTAGAACCCCTAGCCATAGCAGCAAGAGATCCCATACCAACATAAATCTTAAATTTCTTGCCATTATACATTATTTCCTCTGAGGGAGATTCATGAGCTCCAGCAAAAAGATTCCCTATCATCACACTATCAGCTCCCGCAGCAATTGCTTTAACTATATCTCCTGAAAATCTAATACCACCATCTGCTATGATGCAAATATTTGTATCTTTACAAGCCTCAAAAACATCATTAATTGCCGTCAACTGTGGAACACCAACCCCTGCAACTATTCTTGTTGTACATATACTCCCCGGACCTATTCCCACTTTTAAACAATCTGCACCTGCATCAATTAAATCAAGAGCTGCTTCCTTAGTCACTATATTACCTGCAATAACATCTAAATTTGGATATTTACTTTTAATTTTCCTTACAATCTCAATTACCCTAGTAGAATGTCCATGTGCAGAATCAACAACAATAACATCAACATCTGCCTTAACCAATTCTTCAACACGCTCTAGAGTATCAACATCAGTAGAAACAGCTGCACCAACTCTCAATCTATCATTAATATCTTTACATGCATTTGGAAAATACTCTTGATGTTCAACATGATCTATATCCTTGCAAGTTATTAATCCCCGCAAACTATTTGACTCATCAACAATAAGTAACTTTTCTATCTTATGCTTAAATAAAATCTCTTTCGCTTCTGCCAACGTAATATCTTCTTTTGCAGTAATTAATTTTTTAGTCATTGCATTAATTACAGGAGTATCATCATCTGAAATATATCTAATGTCTCTACTGGTTACTAAACCTAATATTTTACCTACATGATCTGTAACTGGCAATGCAGAAATATTATGTTTACCAATCAACCTTTTGGCCTCTTTAATACTAGTATCCTCATTAATTGTAATAAGATTCCTTATAATTCCATTACGATGATAAGATTTTACTATTTCCACCTCTTTCCTTTGAATTTCAATAGTAATATTCTTATGTATAATACCCATCCCACCTTCCTTCGCCACTGCTATTGCCATTCTACTTTCTGTAACTGTATCCATAGCTGAGCTTAAAAAAGGTATATTTAAATATATATTTCTTGTCAATCTTGTCTTCAAATTAACATCACTAGGTAATATAGATGATTTCCTAGGAATTAAAGAAACATCATCAAAAGTTAAAGCTTCTTTTACTATTTTATCCATCAATTATTTCTCCCTCATTTATTAATTCACTTATTATTCCCATTCTATCGTCGCTGGGGGCTTAGAAGAAATATCATAACACACTCTATTTATACCTCTAATTTCATTAATTATTCTTGATGAAACTTTTCTTAAAAAACTATAAGGTAATTCAACCCAACTAGCTGTCATAAAATCTAGAGTATTAACACATCGAATGACAGCTGTATATTCATATGTTCTGTTATCTCCCATAACACCTACAGATCTTACAGGCAATAACACCACAAATGCTTGTCTTACTTTATAATATAAATTATTTACCAAAAGCTCTTCTATCAAGATATGATCAGCTCCCTGCAAAATATCTATCTTATCTTTTGTTACTTTCCCTATTATTCTTATTGCCAATCCTGGCCCTGGAAACGGATGCCTATAGAGAACTTTCTCTTCAAGACCCAATTGCACTCCCAATTGAATTACCTCATCTTTAAAAAAATTTCTCAATGGTTCTAACAAACTTAGGTTAATTTTATCCGGAAGTCCTCCTACATTATGATGTGACTTAATATTTGAAGAGCAAACATTATTCTTAACTTCAGATTCAATAACATCGGAATAAATAGTTCCTTGGGCTAAATATTTTATATCATCCTCTTCTAATGCCACCTTTTCAAAAATTTCTACAAATGTCTTCCCTATAATTTTTCTCTTCTCTTCAGGATCATCTACATCCCTTAAATTATTTAAAAACAACAAAGAAGAATCAATATGTTTTATATTCAAACTGTACTTCTTATTAAATTCCAATATTTCATTAACTTCATTCTTCCTTAAAAAGCCAGTATCAACAAATACACATATCAAATTATCCTTTATTGCCTTATTAATCAGTAAGGCACATACCAAAGAATCTATTCCACCTGAAAGTCCTAAAATTACCTTACGATCACCTACCTCACATCTTATATCTTTTACTAAATCTTCTATACTATTACTTAAATCCCAATTTGTCTCTGCTTTACAAATTTTAAAAACAAAATTTATAAATATTTGATTACCAACATCACAACTACTTACTTCTGGATGAAACTGTACACCATAAATTCTCCTCTCCAAATTAAATACAGCTCCAACACAAATATTAGTATAAGCAATTTGTTTAAAACCCTCCGGTATTTCTTCTATATTATCTCCATGACTCATCATCACTTCAAATTTACTTGGAAGCTCCAAAAATAAATCAGCTTTATTATCCTCAACAAATAATTAGAAGATTTAGGTATTCCTATTTTGGGGATATGTTATGCAATGTAATTAATTATTAAGATATTTGAAAGTTCAATTTCTAAGTGTGCTAAGCAGATATTTACAATTAATTAAATGATTGACACTATACTTAGACAAAAAATAATTAATCAATAAACTTATATTAACCTTCCAATTAACACAATAACAAAAATAATATTCCAAATAAACACATTATATTCAATAATTAATAATTAACTTATTAATTCAACAACTATAGACCTCTTCATATCTTCAATCACTATACAAAATCTCTAAAAAATATTAGGTTAGCTAATTTAATGAGAAAATATCAACTTTAAAACAAAAATAAAAAATAACAAAAATATAACAGGAGAAATTTTGATACCTTCTTTGGTGATCAAACCATATAACACACTTATAATCACATAAAAAATTATCCCTATTCCTATACCCACAGCTATACTATAAGTTAGAGGAATTAAAAATAATATTAAAAAACTTGGAATAGCTTCTCTAATATTTGTAAAATCAATATCTCTTATTTCCTTGCACATAAAAAATCCCACATATATTAAAGCAGCTGATGTAGCACTAGTAGGAACAGCAACAAACAAAGGTGCAAAAAATATCGACAATATAAATAAAGTACCTGTAACAACTGACGCAAATCCTGTTTTGCCTCCCTCTGCTATGCCTGTTGAACTTTCAATATAGGTAGTCACAGGAGATACTCCTAACAAAGCTCCAAAAGTTGTAGCAATAGCATCAACTAATAATATTTTATTAGCATTACGTATCTTTCCTCGACTATCAATCAAATTACCCTTTGATGCAACTCCTACCAAGGTCCCAACAGTATCAAATAAATCATTAAATAATAAAATAAATATTATAAAAACAAAATTCCAAAAATTTTTGCCCAACACATATGCAAAACTCAATTTATTAAATATAGGTGCAACTGATTCATATCTTAAAAAACCATCTGGCAACTTAATACCCATATTTAAAGCAGCATTCCTATCAAAAAGAGCATAACACCATGCTATGGCAGTGGTCATACAAATTGATAATAATATGCTCCCTTTAACCATTTTGAGTTCAAAAACAAATATAGCAATAATACCTAACAATGTAAGTAAAACCTTAAAATTCATAATATGACCAAGTCCAACCAACGTAGACTCATTCTTAACAATGATCTCACTATTAACGAAACCAATAAATGCAATAAACAAACCTATACCAACAGTAATCGCACACCTTAAATTCCCTGGTATAGCATTTACAATCTCTTCACGCATCCCTGACAGAGATAAAACAATGAAAATAATACCCTCAATAAAAACTGCTCCCAAAGCTATTTCCCAAGGTATATTCATTCCTTTTACAACAGAAAACGCAAAAAATGCATTAATACCCATCCCCGATGCCAATGCTAAAGGAGTATTTGTATAAAATCCCATAAAAATGGTAGCAAATCCAGCCGTTAAACATGTAGCCGTTACCAATGCTCCTATAGGCATCCCCGCATGCGAGAGTATATAAGGATTAACAACTATTATATATGCCATACTTAAAAACGTTGTAATTCCAGCTATAATTTCTGTTTGATAATCAATACTATTATTTTTAATCTGCGATATTAATGTTTCATTATGTTCACTCAAAATAAACTCCTCCCAAACATTTTAGTTGCATCAAAAATTAAAACTAATATCATTATACCCTTATATTAATACTATAATCAAAAAAATAAAAAATCACTCTATACAAATATCTCAAATAATTTTATTATTTTGCAATAACAAATCTTCACTATTAGAATTAGTAGAAAAAATAATAGTCTTAAGTACTTGGCCAGCACTATTTATAATAAAAAACTTTTTCCTTCTAACAAGCTCTAAATACACTTTTAGAGACACATCCTTGCCAACACTAAAAAAAGTCTGAATATACTCGCTACCAATTCTTTTATATCTCCTAAATAAAAACAAAGCTACTATATCATTGTCACACCTTAAAAACAATGGTTCCTTATATCTTAAATGAAACTTTCCAGAAATAGTAAAATAATGCCTTAAAGAAATCTTATTATCCCCAAATATTAATCTAATATATTTTGAATTTTTACTTAACCCTTCGACACCCTTAAAATCAATAGTCTTACAAGAAAACATTAAAAAAACAAAATGTAATAAAACAAAATATTTAATAAACTTTATCATTAAACGACTACGGACTTTTATATACCAACATAATTTATTATAAAATATTATTCTCAAGAGCATACTTCAGAGTATTTCTACTACTCTCAAAATCAACATCAATAAATTTGGCATCATATTTAAGAGTCTCACGAGTCCACACTTGATAAGAATGCTCATCTAAAACAAAAGATAAACTTTTATGAGGATTAAGAGCCCTTAAGATTAAATCAGAATTACCTCTATCAATATTAACATATAAAAATCTAAATCTCCCAATACTTACAACTTTAGAAATATTAACATTACCAATATAGTTATCATCTTTTATTAATTTTAAATAATCACCATTAAAATCCGACTTTAAGTCCAAATTCAACACTATATTCAAGAACACAGAAAAACTATTAGTTAACTTATCTCTTTTGATATAAATTTGACTGTTTGGATAAAAATAAAGAAAATAATTTGCCCTCTCTATCGTATCAAATTTTTTATCTAAAATCTCATGTACACTTAAAGTTCTACATGAAAAAAAAAACAAAACAAATAAGAAAAAACTATATCTCATAATTAAATTATATTATACAATATGAAAAGGAGAATGTTTATATTGAATGAAATCCAATAATTTTAGCTCATATATTAAAACACCTTATATTTATTCTGATTATATAATCTCAAAATATGCTGTATTGCTTATCCCCGTCCCTATCATCAAAATTGCAATAGGAGAAGGACTTAAGGTATTTGAAATTACATTTGAAGAAAAATATAAAAATTTTTCTGGATATATTAAGCCAAATAAAAAAGCTATATATATAAATGAAACAATGAACTTAACAAATAAAAGATTTGCAATAGCACAGCAACTGGGCCACTATTTAATGCATAAATACCAAGTTTTCAATCCATCAAAAAGAACAGATATAATCAATACTAAAGATAATAATATGACAATAGAAGCTAACATATTTGCAACAAATTTATTAATTCCAACTACCACCCTAAAACTAAAAGTACCACAATATAAATCAATAAGATATCCACAAAAAATAATGGCAAAAGAATTTCAAGTATCCGAAAATATCATACACTTTAAATTAAGCATGCTCAATGAAATCCATAAAATTGAAAAAGAAAACAAAATACAAAAAAAATTAAAAACCAAACAAATAGATAGAACAAAAGCTAAAGATTTGTTACTACAAAACATAGACAAATTAAAAAAATCAATAGCAATAGACCTAGAAAAAAGAGAAATCACAAGAAAAGCAAACATAAAAAAAATCTTTGAAGAATTAGAATAAATAATCATTAATTATTGAATGGAAAAAATCTCAAGCATATTTTCTAATTTACGTTTAGCAACAAATAAAGATTTTTTATCTTGAATAAGCATATCTAAAAAATTTTTCTTAATCACAACCCAAGACTTGTTACCTATATTTGTCCTATAAAAAGGAACATTTATCCTTAAAGGAAATTTCTCTTTAATATTATGTTTATCAAAATACTTCAAAATTTCTGACTTAAAAGATGAACCCTGCACCATACTATACGCTACAATAATTTTATATAATTTCTTATTATACAAATAAAGCTTTTTAATATATTCAATGTTATTATTATAGCTAGACTCAGAAACAGAAACAAAACCCTCTTGTTCTCCTTTTATAAACTCAAAGTTATTATTGTATAAATCATTTAAAACTGCATATTTTTTAAGATCAATATCCGAAATCCTTAGTTCAGGATATGCCATCAACTCCTTTAAAGTCAACAAACTAAAATCATCATTACTGTCAAATTCATCCAATAAAACTGTATAACAACTTAAAAAAAACAAAAAGATAAAAAAAATATAAAAATTTAAAAATACACGCATATAACAACTCGATTATACTTTTTCATCAAAACAAAGTAAATAAAATAACTTTGTTTTGATATAATAATGTATGAAAATCAATCTAAAGGAACTTAAATGAGCTATTACACATTAAGTAATATATCTCTATATGTTGGATATATTATTATAGGAATTACATCATTTACTATTTTTAACACAAATTTAAGAATTAAAATCAAAAATAAAATGAAAAAACTAAATTTTTTATATTATATGATCTTATTTATTTTTTTTATAATCGCTACTAATTTATCTCATTATTTCTCAGAAAAACAATTACTAGAAGATTTTCAAGAATTTAAAAAGGATTTTTTTGAAATACACCAAATCAATGAAACATTTTTAAAAAAATACATTTTACCATTAAAAGAACCAATCAAAATGGAATTAATGTCAAAATTAACTCCAATAAATACAATATTCAATGCTAGTATTGAAAAATATTCACAAAAAATCAATAAAACACCAACTGATATCAAAAAAAACTATGATGCATATATTAAAGCAATAAATACAGAAATTAAAAATAAAATTTTTCAATTAGAAAGAGAAATCTCACCAATGTATAACAAATATAAATTACCTTGTTTAAATAATCAAATATCAAACATCAGTGTTGACAAAGATGGAAACATCATTCCTATTCTTAGGAATTCAGAAGGCAAAATAACAAATTTATTATTCTATGATCAAACATACAATTTAACTCCATTTAAGGTATATAACAATCATGAAGTTAAATTTGATATAACTAAAGATGATAATAATTATTTTAAAGAACTCATTAATGTTTATTATATTGATTCAAACAACACCAAAAAAAATATTGATTATTATAAAAATAACATCGATACAATCCCTTATTACATAGATTTAACAGAAAATCAGGACAATTTTTTAAAAAGCATCAAAATTAAAAATGAATATAAAGAATATATTAAAGAAAAAAATAAACTAAAAATATTGGTAAATAATGACAAATTAGATGATTTTAAAGCATTATTAAAACAAAATCCAAATACATTTTCTCTAAATACAATATTTTCAGATGGAAATCCTGTATTAATTTATGCAATAAAGTCAAAAGCTAAGAATATAATAAATCATATAATGTCACAAGATTTCAATATAAATCTAACCGATCAAGAAAATAAAACAGCACTTCATCATGCAATAATTAATGAATATGATATCACTTTCATTAAATCTCTTATAACAAAAGGAGCAAACCCAAATATAAGAGACCTCACAAAAAAACTACCATCAGATTATACTCCTAAAAATGGAGAAATTTACCAATACTTATATATATATAATAATAAAAATAATTAATTAATTAATTTTATTATCTTGCAATATAGTGAATATTAATTAATTTAATTAATATTCACTATACTTTATAATTGTATATTGAATTGAAAATGAAAAAAATTAAATGATGCAAAAGATATTTCACAGTTACTCAGATATACAAACTTATTTTAATATACACTACTTAAATAAAAATTAAGAAATAAGATAGAATTATATTGCTATATATCTCACATAACAAATACTATAATATAAAACCAATGCAATTTTTATAGTCTTGATAAAACAAGATTTTAGATTGAAAAATTAATAAGATATATATTTGCTCTTACTAAAACTAATATTAACATGCATAAAAATATTAAAACTTCCCAATTTCTCTTTATAGCACCTATTTTCACTATTTAACCCACTGTATTTGTTTATGACAAAACTTATACTTTAAAAACCAGAAAAAAAGTAATCCAAAAGACCAAAAAATCTTGACAAGATCATACATAATTAAATGTAAAGACACTTGTATTATAAAATTTAAAATTGAAACATATGAAATTCAATTTATTAAAAAGACGCCCATCAAAAAATTACAACTAAGACATAAAATGAAAATAAACAACATTATTATATCAAAATATAGAATTCTCTAATCCTTTGAAAAAGAATTTTATCTTTAAAATTTATTTACAAGATTAGCAAATATTGTTAATATTAATTAATAATATAATTAACATTTTTAATTATATTAAATTTAATAACAATTTAAGGGAGGGGATATTATGTCAATACTATCAAAATCTATATTTACAACATTACAAAAAGTAGGAAAAGCTTTCATGTTACCAATAGCTCTGCTACCAATAGCCGGACTTTTACTAGGAATCGGCAGTGCTCTTACTAACAAAACAATGATTCAAACCTATGGGATTGAAGCACTATTTGGAGAAAAAACTATAATGCATGCGACATTGTCTTTGATAAAATATACAGGAGAAGTTATTTTCGCAAACTTACCCTTAATGTTTGCAATAGCAATTCCAATTGGACTAGCAAAAGCTGAAAAAGGAACAGCAGCACTTGCTGGTGTCATAGGTTTCTTAGTTATGCATCAAACTATTAACGGCGTTTTATCAATTCAAGGCATTACTCCTTCAACCACAAACGTAGAAGCACTCTTAGCAATCGGAACAAGCGAAGCAGAAGCAATTTCTAAAAGTCAAGAATACACAAATGTACTTGGAATTTTTTCCCTACAAATGAGCGTAATGGGAGGAATGATAGCAGGATTTATTGCAGCAATGCTTCATAACAAATTGCACAATATCCATCTACCTACATTTCTAGCATTTTTTGGAGGATCAAGATTTATTCCCATCATAACCACACTTGTAATGTTTATAGTAGGAATAATTTTAACATGTATTTGGCCATTCATTCAAGGTATGATGACCTCATTAGGCAATATCATAGAAAAATCAGGATATTTTGGCTCATTTGCATATGGAGCAATTAAAAGATCTTTGATACCTTTTGGACTTCATCACATCTTTTACATGCCTTTCTGGCAAACATCTCTAGGCGGAACAATGGAAATTAATGGAGAATTGATATCAGGAGCACAAAATATATTCTTCAAACAATTAGCAGATCCTCATACCACACATTTTGAAGTCACAAAAGGAACCCGTTTTTTTAGTGGCGAATTTATAGTAATGATTTTTGGATTACCTGGAGCTGCTCTTGCAATGTATCATACCTCAAAAACCGAAAATAAAAAAGATGCTGCTTCTCTATTAATATCAGCTGGCTTTACATCAATGCTAACAGGAATCACAGAACCCCTTGAATTTGCATTTCTCTTTGCAGCACCTGCTCTCTATTATCTTATATATGTCCCGCTATTTGGACTTGCTCACTTATTAGCTCATATTTTCAATATTGGAGTTGGATTAACATTCTCTGGTGGATTCATTGACATGTTCTTGTTTGGAATATTACAAGGCAACAGCAAAACAACTTGGATCATGATTCCTACTATTGGAATATTTTACTTCATAGGATTCTACTATATTTTCAAACTTGCAATTATAAAATTCAATCTTAAAACACCTGGTCGCGAAGATCTAGAAGAAGACATAATAAAAGCAAACCCACACAAAACAAAAATTTCAGAAATTGCTGGAAAAGTACTAGAAGGACTTGGAGGAAAAGGAAATATAACATACCTTGATGCATGTGCATCAAGATTAAGAATAAATGTTAATCAAATAGAATTAGTAAAGTCCGACATTTATTTCAAATCTATTGGAGCAAGCGGCATGCTTAAAAAAGGAAATGATATTCAAATCGTATTCGGAGGAGTCTCTGATAATATAAGAATGGAAATAAATAAAATTCAAACTACCAAATAATCAAAAAATATAAACTAACAATAAGAGGAGAGAAGTATTATCAAAAACTACTCCTCTTATCATTTTTTAAAAGGAGGAATACAATTATGCATAAATATCAATATTTCATTTCTGGAAAAGTACAAGGCATAGGATTTAGATTTTTCACAGAACAAATAGCAAAAAAAATAGGAATCAAAGGCTTTGTCAAAAATTTGGACGATGGAAGAGTAGAAATAATAGCCTTTTTCATCAATAACAAACAAATCGATTCATTTGAAAATGCACTAAAAAAAGGCAATGGATATTCAAAAATTGACAAAATAGAAAAAAAAATCTTAGATACAAAGTACCCCTTCGATTTTAAAAATTTTTGTTCTTATTATTAATATTTTTCCTAATATTTGCCTTAACTATTTTCATTTTACCAACCTTTGGCTTATTATTACTTTTACTCCCAATCTTCAAGCTTTTCGTACTAGATTTAAAAAAATGTTCAACTCTAAATTTTAAAAATTCTAATGATTTCCTATCCTTACAAAAAATATTTAAATTGCCATCGGAAAATTTAATATCAAGAGCATAATTCGTTTCTGTTCTTAAAAAATTACACGAAATAAATTCTCCATTCAATTTATTTCTTTGAAAAAGAAAAAAATACTTTTTACCCCTCTTAGAATCTCGAAAATCAATCTTTAACCAATCCTGCATTGGTTGAATTGAAACCAAATTATCATAAAGATAAGAAATATAAACCATTCTATTATCATCGACACTTAATGCCTTTTTAAAAAAATAAAGAAATCCTGTATCCATACAATTAAAATATATTACAATATTATAAATCAAAATATTTAAAAAAATTTAAAAAATTCAATAAAATTGATCTTTAACACACTTACTTCAAGTATCATATCCAAAAATTAAAGATAAATATTCTCCTAATTTCGCATAATTATAATTATAACCATATTTTTGCTTAAAAAGCTTACGAATTTTTACATTAAGACCTCGAAGCATTTCTAGTTCTGCCAAACCTTTTTCTATCATTAATTCCTGAATTACACGCAAAGTCTTAATATAATTATCATCTATAATGTCACAAGATTCTAACAATGCATTTAATCTTTCCATATTAACAACAGAATATGTAGTCTTTCTCCTAACATAGGTATGTATCCGCTTGTTAAGCAGTTTTAATAAATCAACATCAGCATTATCATCCAAATTTTCTAAGACATAACGATTATAATGAAAAGCCGTTATTATATCATCATGCTCATGCCCTAAGACTGTAGTAATCCACAAATTTAACTCCATATTCTTTGGAGCAAATGCAAGATAAGAAAATCTACTATAAAGTCTTCTGCAAAAATAAATGGACTCTTCAGGTTCAAATATATTTTCAAAAATCTTACGAAATAATCTATTATAACTATAAGCAAGATTTGAAGATATAATCTCCTTTGACAGCTTTTCTGTCCTTTCCATGTACCTTATTTCTGATATTGAATCAATTACCAATCTAGAATCAGCAAAAGTAGGAAAAACTATTTCATGAATTAAATTATGCTCTTTCTTTTTAGCAATATGTTTCATTAAGATATGTTCATTATCTTGAACATAAAATTCAGAAACCTTCATTATTTCAACAGGACGTCGACCTGTAGCCATTAATACTCCATAAAATTTCAATCTAATATCTCTTTTTTGAGTCAATAAAATGTTTATGATTTCAATATAAGTCTTCAAATTTATTTTAACTGATATTTGCTCTCTTCTGTAACTATTAATCTTTGAAATCTTATAATGATGTGCATAATCATTTAACCATTCAGGACTTTTAAACAAAGCAAGAAAAGATTCAAAATAAACTTTCTGACCAAGAATATTATTAGCAATCATCAATTCCTCAATCTTACATAAATCTTTTATATCAATATTAGAAAGTTCTTTTATTTCTTTAGGAATCCAAAAAAATAAAAGTTTATTCTTTTGCCTAATTTCCTCAATCACTGCAAGATTGATGTATTCTTTTATTATTTTACGTGTTTTAGAAAGATTTAATATCATTGAAAGGTTAGTAAATTTATCTTTTCTTAAAAGAATACCTTTGTGCTTCTCAGCAAGAATTTCAATACTTATCTTTAACTTAGAATATGAAATTTCTTGCTTTAAATACTTAACATATATTTCTTCTAAATTTTTTCGAAACAATTCAAGATCTTTTTTGATATTTACTTTTAAAGACATACTAAACACATTATATCAAGAAAAGATAATAAGAACACCTATTCAACTTACAATAATTCTTATTATATATAAATTAAAATTACTTACAAACTTCTACTATTGCATAAATCTTTCAATAGCTTTAAAAACATAATAATAAAGAACAATATAAGTTTCTTTTAAAACAGAATATTCAGAACTTCCTACAAAATACATAAGTTCACTTGTGCTTGAATTAAGATCATCTTTATGATTTCTAATCTCAAATTCACGATTAATCTCTTCTACATGTTGTAAATTAAAATTATAAGTAGAAATTTGTCTATCATTTTTTATATCAAGATCATTACCTAAATCTAAAGAAACTTTCTTCTTAAATAACTTTTTAACCTGAAATTCAAATACATTGGAAGAAATAACATTTAAAAAATCCAATTTAAAACCAAAATCAAAAATAAAACCAAATTTATAATCTAATAAAACTGCCATCCTTGAAAATAATATTATTTCCATAACAATGCTTTTTGTGGTTTTATCTAATATAAAATAATAAGAATAGCCGTTAATATCTTTAACAGATTCAAAATAATTCTTAGAATGCAAATAGGTTTTAAACTTATTATTACCTAAATGCTCATATCCAGATATTTCTAATTTTATTGCATCTTCTAAAGGCGTAAAAAATTTCGAAGAAACATCAAAATTACAAGAAAAAAAAATAAATATAAAAGACAAAAAAATTTTATAAACTATACCAAAAACCCCTCGTGATAAATCTAAATATTATATTATCCTATCTTAAAAAACCCACACCTAATAATATAGCCTAACAAATAATTCATAAATTAGAACTATAAAGTCCAATCACTATTCTATCTATCACTATTCTATAATTATCATAATAAAATAAAAATAAAACGATACAAAATGTTAACGTATTATTTAAAGTCTTTACTTTTCATAAATATTTAATTAAAATGATATCATTAGTATTTTGCAGATAAATATCAAACGATAGGAGTTTAAAATGAGACAAAAAAAGATAAGCAAAATTCCATTTAACAAAATAGTAGATCGAAGGTTAAAGGTGTTTTGGGTAATTAAAAAACTGCAACATAATTATTTTACAAATAAAAGAAGATACTCACTAAGAAATGTTGTAATTATGGTAAATTCAATATTAGAAAAAAAAGGATTTAAAACAGTAACACGAAGAACTATACAAAGCGACATTGCAAGTATTGAAAAAATTGGGCTACTGAAAACCGATTTCAATCCTCTTGGAAAAAATAATGGAAGTTTTACTTATTACATAATCAATAAAAATCTTGAAAAAATGGCTAATAAAGCAATAAGCACAGCTTATTTTATACAAAAAAAGAAAAATGCAGAACAAGCAATAGACAAAGCTATTAATAAAGACAAATTAAAAGAACAAAAGCAACAATTCAAAATTTCACATCAGATATTTTCATGTCTTTTAGGTTATAATAAAGATAAATATTATAAATATAAGAATTCTTATTTCAAAAATAAAAAAAATGGGGAAGAGCACTTAGAAAAGATTATCTTACAAAAGTTTAATATAAAAGAAAAAGATCTAGGAGAAATCAAAAATATTGTAAAACTTCAATCAAGTTATAAAAACACATTGTGGAACTTGAAAGATTTTATGGAAGCATTGAGGGAATACAACGAAAATGATGTTGTAGCTTTTTTTAAAGCAGTTCTTAAGAAAAAGAAAAACAAAATATGGTTTATGTCCAAAAGAGGCTTCAAAACAGATTTTAATTTTATGATAGGGAGTTTTAAAGATAAAAATAAAACAAAAGCACAACAAATGTATCAAGATCAAAGAAAAATTGCGGCCCCAAAAATGAATTATATAGACGAACCAAATAAAATAGTGAAAGTAAGTGATTTAGTATCGGATATTATAAAAACAAAAAGTTTGATATCCAGTTAGGAATATTAGAAGTATATGGGAAGAAAAATACATGGCAATATGTGAATTGAAAGCAAAATTACTGGCAAGAAGATTGGAACTTAATAAGGCGAATAATAATTTTTTTAAGAAAATAGAAGATAAAAATTATAAAAAAATGTATCATACAAAGATTTTTAGCATGATAAATAATTTTGAAGCTAAACCAAATAAGGGTAAATTTTGGTTGTGCTTCAGGAATGTTTTTGATCCCACTAAGTATGAAAGTTTGCATTTGTTTCATATGAGACAGGGAGATAGATTTATAGGAATCTATTATGGGTTTACTAGGTTACTCAAACCATTTATTGTACATTACAAAGAGAACGAAATAAAAAAGACATCTAGAATAACAAAGATCTATTATATAGAGTTTAGATTTAAAAAAGGAAGTGTTTTTTGTTATTTAAGAAGTTTGTGTACATTGTTACAATCAAAAAATAAGGAAAAAAATTTTTATAATTCTTTGTTGAATAGAACATTGAAATTGGAGAAAGAAGTGCATCGTTTTTATGGGAAAGAATATTTTGAGGATAAAGGTATACTGAAATGGATAAAAGAAAACCAAAAATAATTACTATAGCTTCAATTAAGGGTGGTGTTGGGAAAAGTACGACTGCTTTGTTTTTTAGTAATATTCTTTCATCTAGAAATTATAAAGTATTATTAATTGATTTAGATCCACAAGCTAGTAGTACTAGTTTTTACGTTAATATTATAAAGGGTCAAAATGTAGATATCAGGAAAATAAATATATATAGAGTGTTGAAAAAGGAATTGGATATTGAAAATGCAGTTATTAATGTTAATAAAAATATTGATTTTATAGCTAGTCATTTAAGTTTAAGTCAATTTAATGAAGAAAATATATCTTTAAAAGAAAGTTTGCTTAAAATATTTTTAAGTTATATACAGTATCGATATGATTTTATAATCATGGATACCGCTCCTACTTTAGGAAGTTTACTTAATAATAGTTTAATAATTACCGATTATCTTATTGTTCCTTTGCCTACTGATCAATGGGCGATTGAGAGTTTAGATTTGATAACCAATAGATTAAGAGACATATTTAGGAATGAATTGCCGATGTTTTATTTAGTAACTAATTTGGTTGAAAGACAGAATATAGATAGAGAGTTGAAAAATTTTATTGAAAGTGAGTATAAAGATAATTTTTTGGGAAGTGTTCCAAAGAGAGATAATCTTAGAAAAACTGTTTTTTATAGAAATAATTTTAATCCAAATGAAGATTATTATAGGGCTTATGAAGGAATATTAGATATCTTTTTGAATAAGATTGAACATAATTAATAGTTCCAAGTGGTACTAATAGTTCCAATTTGGAACTATTAGTTTAAAGAGGTGTATGATGAGTAAGAATAGAAGAATAGAGATAGTTAGGAGGGTTGACTTAGAATTTGATGAAATTAAAGCTTTTAATAAAACAAGAGAAGAGAGATATTTAGAATTAAAAGAAAAACTTAAGATTTTAATAAAGGAAGAATCTTATAATAAGATAGAAACCGCTAGAATTTTTAAAGAAATTAATGAGAGCAAATATTATGCTCTTGATGGATATAAAAGTTTTGCGTCTTTTATTAAAAGCTATAAAATAGCAAAGACTTCTATATATAGATATATTAAATTAGTGGCGGGAATTGATAGTGGTAAAATTGATTATGATTTAATTTTAAATAGAGGTGTAGATTATGCTATTCAAGTATTAGAAAATGGGAGTCGCCTTAGTAAGAGTAGTACTAAATCTTTGAGATCTTTAAGATTTAGATTGGATGATGAAGAGAGTTTTAGTTTTTATAGAGCAAATATAAAATTTGCTAGTTTTTTGCTTCAAGAAGTTTATAAAATTGAGAAGGATTTTTTTTATAAGATGCAAGATAGATATAATAGTTTGAAAACATAGTGAGTTTATATTATTTTATTAGAATTATCTATTAGTTTGATTAATATTAAATTATATGACATATTTTATGTTTATTTATTATTTAATATTATAAAAAATTTTAAAAAAGACTTTACAAAAAAAAATAAAATAGTTTATAATTGTTTTATAGATTGAGATTTGAAGTCTCACTCTTATTGTTTGATTAGAATAATAGGTTGGCTACAGTAAGTAGCCTTTGTCATTTTAATTATATTTGGAAGAGTGTTGTTATTATTTCTGTTTATTTTTTATTGATAGATATTTGTTTATGTTTCTTGATTTTTTGTTGAGTTAGAGTGTGTTGTATGTAAATATGAATTCTTGTATAATATTTTTTGGTGTATAAAGAAATAAAGAGCTTTAAAATTAACTTTATGTGTTTTCAGGTTAACTTTAAAGCTCTTTTTATTTTTTGATATTTTGTTTTTCAATGTGTTTATTTTTAATATATTGTTTTTCTGTTATATTGAGTTTTATTAAGAAATTTTTGATTTTCGCTTTATTCATTTTAAGTGTTTCTAATCCTACTTGAATTTTGACATCTTCTTTGTTGTATACATATTCGTCTTCATTTAATAATTTTTCTAGTATGGTTTTATTTAATATGAAGGAGGAAGCATTAACCCATTTTCCAGTTGAAGATTTGCTATCGTATTCATAGCTTGTTTTGCCTTCTATTTTTGTTGTGTCTGGGAGTATTAGTGGGGTTTGTTTAATTATGCTGTGATTTTTTAGTTTGGTGTGTAAAAATATTTGAGTTGTGTTAGTTTGATAGTCTATTACACCTTTTAATTCTAAATTTTTATTTAAATATTGATATATTCTTACTTTTTTATTTATTGTGTCATGTTCAATTTCTATAGATGAGCATGCTAGAAATAGAGAAATTAATAGCATTGTTGTTTGTTTTAAATTTTTGAAAGAATATAACACTTAGTTTCCTCCTTTTATACCATATCAATATGTATAGTATATATTTACAATTAAATTTTTATAAATGATTTGTGATATTTGATATCTTTTAAATATTATACTTTAATAAATTTAAAAAACAAGATTATTGGTCTTGAATTATTTGTAAATTATGTTATAATTATTTTAGAGGGTATTATTTAAATATTTTAGTTCTTTGGAGTTAAGATAGTTTTTTATAAATGCGCGAATAAGAATGTTTTAGTTAAATTAACTTTTATTTGTGTTTTGTTGTTGGTTTTTTAATCTTTA
This sequence comes from Borrelia hispanica CRI, assembly GCF_000500065.1. NCBI lineage: Bacteria > Pseudomonadati > Spirochaetota > Spirochaetia > Spirochaetales > Borreliaceae > Borrelia > Borrelia hispanica. The sequence continues at coordinate 21,004 of NZ_AYOU01000050.1, forward strand.
AATTTTAGTATTTT
>NZ_AYOU01000051.1 GCF_000500065.1 Borrelia hispanica CRI
TGACAGATTGTAAATTTTTTATATTTAGTTTTGGTATATGAAAATTTTAATTAATAAAAATGAGATTTTTTTTATAAAAACTTGAAAAATGAGATTATTGTATTAAACTTAAAAGCAAAGCTAAAAATATAAAAAAACAAGGAGGCGAAGGAAAGGAATGAAAGAGAAGAAAGAGATAGGAAATATAGAAGAGTGTATAAGCGAGTATAGAGAGAAGGGAAGAGAGAAGGGAAGAGAGAAGGGAAGTAAAAGAATAGTAAAAGGAATAATGGTGATGGTAGTGATGGTGGTGATG
>NZ_AYOU01000052.1 GCF_000500065.1 Borrelia hispanica CRI
TATCAAGTTCTTTAATATCTGATTTTAAGCTATTCTCAATAATATCGATTTTGTTATCAAGTTCTGTAAATTTAATATCTATCTTAATATTTAAATTATTCTCTACGGTATCAATCTTAGTATCAAGTTCTTTAATATCAGATTTTAATTCATCCCTTACTTTATCAATTTTGTTATCAAGTTCTTTAATATCTGATTTTAAGCTATTCTCAATAATATCGATTTTGTTATCAAGTTCTGTAAATTTAATATCTATCTTAATATTTAAATTATTCTCTACGGTATCAATCTTAGTATCAAGTTCCCTAATCTCAGCCTTTAAACCACGCTCTAACATCTCCAATTTTATGTCAAAGTTCTCTTTTAAATATTGAAGATCTTTAATAGTAAGCTCATTTTTATAGTATCTATAAGACAAATC
>NZ_AYOU01000053.1 GCF_000500065.1 Borrelia hispanica CRI
GCAATCTCTCTATTAATACCAGCTTTTACAAGCTCATTGAATACCATCTGCCTAGTAATTACAGGTTCCATTTGCATATACTCCATAAAGAATCTCCTTATGTAATTATTATACAATAACTTATAAGCTAAATGAAAGTAAATTTAGTAAAATGTTGCCTTCTATCACGATAATTTAAAGACATAATTAAATATGCAGCTGATAATGCATCAAGAGCATCATCATGAACTTTGCCATCTCC
>NZ_AYOU01000054.1 GCF_000500065.1 Borrelia hispanica CRI
TGTAAAAGATTAATTTTTATAAATTCTAGTATCTTTTATTATATTAGGTTTAAGTTATAAATGAGCGCCGTTAAATCTCTTCAAATAACCAAAATATCTCAATATAAGTTAAAAACTTACTTTTTATAATTTATTATATTTTTAAAAAATATTACCACTATACAAATCTATACAATTTAATATAACAAACCGAATATTTTTATTTAGAACATATTAATGAAACAAAAAAATAATATCAAACATATAAAAAAATACATCTTTATTTATATCTAAAATAGATACTTATACATAACTAACTAATAAACCTTTTAAAGAAATATTTTTCTTAGCAGATGAGGAATTTATTATATATAAAAGTAAGAATGAGAAAAAAAGAAACAAAATATTTTTTAATTAAAAAATATTTTGTATTTTAGATAAAGTGATATATATATATTATTGATTAATAATAACCATTATTATATTAATTTCAAGGCAGGAGAACATTATGTTTAATTTATTTAAAGTATTATCAATTAGCATGTTAATTAGTTTAGTATCATGTGAACTTTATGAACATGCACTAAAACCAAAAAAGCTTTTGGGAGATAAAAAAAATCTTATGCAGAATATTGAATTTACAGATGAATCTAGTATAACGTCATATAAAGTAACAGATGCAGAAAAATCAGAGTCTGGTGGTAGTATAAGTATGATAGGAAAACCTTCAGATGCAAGATTAGGAAAAGATCTTATAGCAAATGATATAGCACAAAAGTCACAACGTAAAGTTTTAGCGGTTAAGAATAACGCACAAAACAATGAGATACACAAAACTAATAAATTCACTAAGGAGCAAGAAGATGCAATCGTTGCTTACGATTCTGAAGCTAATGATATTATGAGCAAAGTTAATACTAAGTCGACAGCCATTAATGCAATGCATAGTGAATTAAGTGCATCATTATTAACGCTTGAGAATATGCAAGCTGATATTACTAAAGCTACGTCTGATTTCGAGGAGTCAAGAAGTTCTTCTAAAAATGGTATTGATGTAAGCTTGAAAATTAAGCTAGAGCAAGCAATTAATAAAATCAAATCAAGTAAAAATAGTGCAATGGTATTACATCAAGATGGGATTAATGGATTGGAACATGCAAAAAGTAGTGCTGAACATGCAAGGGGCCTTGCTAATTCTGCTTTAAGTGAATCACGACATTTGAGAACAAGTAATTATTATTATGGTATACGTTATTATTATATATCAGATGCAAAAAAAAGCTTAAATAGTGCAGACGATATGTTTAAGCGAGTAAAAGAAAAGCAAGACAGCCTAAAGATTGCCATAGAGCAAGCATCAAAAGATTTTGAAACACTAAAGAATGCACATCACGCATTAAGACTTGTAAGAAAGTAGTACTATATTTATATATCGTTAAATTGCAAATAGGCTATAATTAAGTAAGTTTTAACTTATATGAGACATTTTAATTATCATAAAAGATTCAATGGCGCTTAATTATAATGTTAATTTTAGTATAAAAAAAAACATATTGTGTCTTACAAGACATTTGTTTTTTTCTGATTTTTTTTGTGTCTTTCCTAATAGATAAGCTAAAAAATAAGAAATAAATAAAAAATAGGACGCGAAAAAAGAATGAAAAGAATAAGTAGAAGAGGCGAGATAATAAAGAGAAGAATAGTAGAAGTAATGATGATGGTGGTGATGGTAGTGATGATGGGATGTAATAATGGAGTGTTAGAAGCGTAGAAAGTAGAATTAGAGAGAAAGAATAGTTTTTTAGATTCTTTAGTTAAGATCGGAGAAGGGTTTCAGGAGATTTTTGGTGTTTTTGGGAGTGCTGTTGGGGATGCATTAGGATTTAGTGTAGTTAAGGGAATAAGATCTTCTGAGATACCTGAAAGTAATGCTACAGAAGCTGGTACTACTCAAATTCCCCTGTTACTAAATAAATCGTAAGATTAAATAAAGTAAATAAAATTAAGGGAAACACTTTGATCTTTATGCATGAGAGTTGTTTTACTTTTTTGCATTTTAGTATTTCTTGTTGAACATTTATTGTTTTTTTATTTATCATGTATGATTTCATTCAGTTTTTGTTTATTTCTTTCATAATTGTCATTCTTCTCAACAACATCCTTTAATTTTTTCTTTAACTGATTTCATAGTTTCATCAATTTTAGTAAAATAAGCTCTTCTCTCACTTTTCTTTGTACCCTGCCTTGATTCCTAATGTCTCTGCCAACATATCCCCCAAAATGACAAAAACATCCATAAACCCTTTTTCGTATAGCAATCGAAGTAAGTAATTGTGTCTTAAGATCCGCTACTTCACCATTACATCCTGTCGTTATTACCATCACTATTACTGCATCTTTCTTCAATTCTTCCATAGGTAACTTATCATCATCATAAGTATTAGTACCTTTTGCGTGTATATTGAATATTGATAGTAATGGTCCTTGATTTCTTTGATATTAGGAAGTAGTATTAAATTATTATTTTATATTTTTATATAAATAGGCTATATATAATATAACTCATTATGTTTTTTACAAAATCTTATAAATATACAATTTTATATAATAAACCGAATATTTTTAATTAGAACATATACATCCTATGAATGAATAGATGATAACTAACAAATGATAGCAAATAAAATATATCTTTTTTGAACATAATAAAACAAAAGATACCAAGAAATTAACCCCTAGTATCTTTCCTTTATAACTTTATTTCTCTTATTTTTTATTTACTTATATAATTTTAACCACCATAAACACTATTTTCAGATACTACAGAAGTTGCATTAACATTGATTTTTATTGCTTCTTTCACTTTTTTAAGACCTGCATCTATTATCTTTCTTATTGCTATAATGTATCTAATGCCCTAGTTACTGCTCTTACTGCTACTCCTTTAACTGCAGTAACAACATCAACATTAGCAGCAGCATTTTATTTAGCAAATTTACCACCTTTTGCCATTACCCTTAATACTATCCCTCCTGCACTAGTGCCATCTTTTGCATTATTCCATACACCAGCAACAGCATCGGTAGGGCTATTAACAGCTAACTTAACAGCATCACCACCTTATTTAACTATAGCTTGTAATATATCAGCACCAGTTACTGCTCCAACTGCTTTTAGTGCATCAGCTGCTGATTTTTTAGGAGAATTAACAATAGCACCATCATTACCAGTATTACCAAATAAGTTTCCTGCATCACCAGCATTAACCCCCCTTTCTCCAAGATCATCGGCTTTTTTACCATCTCCAGCATCAGCACTTCCTTTATCCTTAAGTACTATATCCACAATTGACTTAATTCCCTTTACAAAGTATTATGATTTCTCTTAAAGTAGGTTTATTCTTTTAAGAAAAACAAAAAAACAAAATCATATAAAAATGAATGGATAAATTACGATTCATATATAAAAACATAAAGAATATAAGAGATTAAACATAAATGAAGAAAAAATTTAAAGTGAGATATTCAGAATGGTATTTTTACTAATCGGCTTTGGATAAATGTATGATATGATTGGCAGTGTTTTAGAGTTTGATACCAAACTGATGTATGGCTAATAAAAAAACAAGGATGTGAAGAGAAAATGATAGAAATAAAAGGAAGAGAGTAGAGAGAGTAGGTTTTTGAAGTCTTTAGTGAGATTGGGGGATGATTTTTTGAATGTTTTTACGTCTTTTGGGTATGTGGTAGGGAGTGTATTGGGATTGAATTTGGAAAGTAAGAAATCGGATGTGGGGAAATATTTTAAGAAAGTTCAGGGTACCGTGCAAGGAACAAAGGATAAGCTTGAAAAAATTGTTGCTGATATGAAGAGAAAAGGGAATCCTAATGTTGAGGGGGTAGAGGGTATAGTGAAGAAATTAATTGGCGAGACACTTGAAAAATAATTGCTGGGGCTAAGACTGCTAGTGAGGCTATTGGTGATGCTAGTGACTTAATTGGTAATGTTGCTATTTGTGGTAATAATGCTGCTGGGGGCGGAGCTAAGGTGATGGTGTTGAAAACTTTTTCTTCTATTAAACCCACTGTACCAATCGTATAACAATATAGAAATAAAAGGAAACCCAGATTTATCTCTAGATTTCCTTCTACTCTCGCTTTTAAGTAACCTAATCTAACTATCTATCTTATTGATGATTTGCTACTTTTGTAGCTCGTGCTTTATCTACTTCTTGTTTTACTTTTTCAAGCACATTCTTTACTGTTTTTTTAATTATATCTTCTATTGCTACTAATAGTTTATTTACTGCACTTATTCCTGCTCCTTGTACTGCTTTTTCATCATTATTATTATTAGCAGCTAATTTGCCATCTTTAACCAATGAACGTAGGGCGATTCCTCCAGCTACTGCTGCTGCTTTAGCTGCCCCTTGTGCTAAATGACCAGTATTATTTGTTCCTTTTGCAAATTCCAATGGAGTTGTACCTGCCACGGCATTTCCTGACAGTGATTTAACATCATTTTCTTTTGATTTAACTATAGATTCTAAAATTTCTTCACTACTCACTGCCGATACTATTGCTACTGCTTCTGGACCAGAAGCCCCACCTGCATTAGCACCTGCTGTTAAAACCTTAGCTCCATTTTCTGGATTGGCTATTCCTATTGATTGTTGATTCAATACTAAATTACTCTCTTTTAATTTT
>NZ_AYOU01000055.1 GCF_000500065.1 Borrelia hispanica CRI
ATTTTACTAAATTTACTTTCATTTAGCTTATAAATTATTGTATAATAATTACATAAGGAGATTCTTTATGGAGTATATGCAAATGGAGCCTGTAATTACTAGGCAGATGGTATTAAATGAGCTTGTAAAAGCTGGTATTAAGAGAGATATTGCGGACGATTTATCTTATAGATACTATAAAAATGAACTTACTACTAAAGATCTTGAATATTTAAAAGAGAACTTTGACATAAAATTGGAGATGTTAGAGCGTGGTTTAAGATCTGATATTGAAAAGGTTAAAGATGCCCTTGATAACAAAATAGATACTAAATTTAATGAACTTGATAACAAAATAGATACTAAATTTAATGAACTTGATAACAAAATAGATACTAAATTTAATGAACTTGATAACAAAATAGATATTATTGAAAATAACTTAAAATCAGATATTAAAGAACTTGATAACAAAATCGACAAAGTAAGGGACGAATTAAAGTCAGATATTTCTCTTGTAAGAAAAGATATGGAAGTGAACAAAATGGAACTTAATAGTAAATTAAAATTACATGCTTGGATGTTTGGGACTATTATTACCATTAATGTAGGAATATTTCTAGCATTAATATCTATGTTATATGCATTGTTTATAAAGTAGATTTAAATAAGTAAATATTTCTTCTATCTAAAGAATAAGTTTAAATTTTTTTTGCAATTTTTTATAATTTTTGCTATTATTTTTTAGCAAAAATAAATAATTGATCTATAATTATTTTTTGTATATTGAATAAGGTTATAAATGGTGGAGGGATAACTAGATGCAATTCTAAAATCAGTTCTTATGAATTATACCAACATTCAATATTTTTTAGGAATTATATAAATAATGTAGCAGAAGACGTCCTGCACAATGGAATTAACTTAGAAGTTATTTACAGTACTGCTTTAAGTGGTATTGAAGATACGTTAGATAATCTAAAAGTAGAACTCAAAGAAGCACTATTGAATTGTATCATAAGTTACAGATTCAATGGTGTTGGCTATATTTTGGTCAAAACAGCAGGGGATGATAATCTTGACTTGGAAATTAATTCAGAATTGCCAATTGGATTTGTGTATTTAGATTTTAGTTGTGTGCGAGATAGGGGTTCTAAGTCTTCTTATGTCATATATTCATTCAAGGAAGAGGATGATGAGGGAGTTTTAGTTAGAAAAGAAGTCAAGATCCATAAGAGTCGTTTGATTATATATGAGAATTACGACTATATTTTGGGTTCATATACTCCATGTTATACCCAAAGTTTTCTTCTAAATGTAGCTCTTTTTGAGACTATCTATCAAGAGATAGATAGAAGGATTCGAAACTACAATTTTTTGTTTTACAAGGATGAGTCTTTAGCAGAGATTAATGATGCTATAAGTAAAGCATCTTTGCAGTTTACTTTACTTACCAAAAACAACAAAGATAATAGTTCTGGTATGTTCACAAAGTTGTTTAGACGCAATTCTGATGATGGTAGTGTTGATAATAGTGGTGATGAGAGTGTAAAGAAGGGTACCAATATCTTGAATGCACTAAACAATGATTTGTCCCTCGAACTTGAGAGACTAAAATCCAATTTGAATAATGATGGGATATTCTATTCTGGAAGTGAGTCTGCACATTTAGAAGTTATGAAATATGAACTTACTTTTTTGAAAGATACTTTAGAACTTGTAAAAGCAAAAATAGGAGCAGATACTAAAGAACCATTAACTAGGAGTTTCAATGAACAAACTAAAGGTCTTGGCAATGATGGTAAAGGAGACCGAAGTAATTATTATGATTTTTTGAAGGGGGTGCAAGAACGGATTGAAATTGCGGTAAATCAGAAGCTTAATCAATATTTTGGTCTTGATATGAGATT
>NZ_AYOU01000056.1 GCF_000500065.1 Borrelia hispanica CRI
CTATCTTGTACTTCAGCAAGCTCTCGGGATACTAGTTCATTTATACTTAATGCCTCACCAGCATTAAGATTCTTAACCTTTCCTGCATTTTCTTTTAATTTTTTATACTCTTCATATTCATTAGCACTTATACTAACAGTATCATTATTTAAATTACTATTAACTACTTCTGCACTAATATTTTTATCTTCTTCTTCCATATTAACCTCCAACACTTAAAAATAAACGATTCCTCAGTTCATTCTTATCATCTATACTTAAATCTTGATTTGCCATCATTGATGCATATCTCTCATATACTTCAAGCAGCTTAATATCACGTTCAATCTTCTCTGGCTCACTTAACATAACAAGTGAACCAAAATGCATCTTAATGCCAAAATATTTTACAAGTTTACTATTAATAGATACTTCAATAGATTCTTGTACACTTTTTAAAAAGTCATAATAATTAGATCTGTCTCCCTTACCATCACTCCCAAGTCCCTTAGTCTGCTCGTTAAAACTCCTAGTTAAGGGTTCTTTACTGTCTGCTCCTATTTTTGCTTTTACTAATTCTAATGCCTCCTTTAAATACGTCATATCATACTTTATAACTTCTAATGATGCATCTGTGTCACCGCTATAAAATATTCCTTCATTATTTAAATTAGCTTTAAGTCTCTCTATCTCTCTAGATAACATATCATTAGCATCTCTTAATGCAACAAAGTTATTCTTTGAACTTGAGCCTCCAAAAAACCCTTTAAAACCACTATTACTCTCTTTCCTTAATAACATCGCTGTATTACTTAATGCATTTTGTAATTCTACTAATGACTCATCCTTGTAAAATAAAAAGTTATGATTATCTATTCGTCTCTCAATCTCTATATAAATCTTTTCTAATAAATAAACATCAAGTAAAAAACTTTCTGTATAACACGGCGTATAAGATCCTAAAATATAATCATAATTGTCATATATTAGTAATCTACTCTTATGTATTTCTAATGATTTGATTTCTATATTTGCACTATTTATATCATTATTTCTTAAATAATATGTTATATGACTACTTTCTGGTCCAATGTCATGTACTTTAGAATAATCTAAATACATAAATCCAATTGGTAATTCATTATTTACTTCTACATCTAAATCAAAAAACTGATCGGCTGTCTTTACTAAAATGTATCCAACACCATTAAATCGACAACTAATAATGCATTGTAATAATGCTGCTTTTAATTCTATTTTTAAA
>NZ_AYOU01000057.1 GCF_000500065.1 Borrelia hispanica CRI
ATGATTTTATCTTTTAAATTATCTTGTAGCATTTGTGTTAGATATTCTAATATCGCGTCTTTATGTGTAGGCATTAGTTCCATGTTTTGCACATAATAAGCGACACTTCCTTTTCCTTTTCCAAATCTTATGATTTTAGATTTTATTAGATTTAGATTATTGAGTAGCTTTATATCTAATTCTAGTGTGCGTTTACATACTTTTTTTGCAGCATCATTTTCTAATAATTTAAGTACTATTTTTTGGATATCACAAGCTGAATATTCTTCAATTCCCATTGATTGTTTATAATTTGTATTTTTAGTATTGATTGCCCAATAAATTTTAATTATTCTGTTATATCGTTTTAGCATCTTGATTATTTGCAATTTAACATATGACATTCGTATTGTTTGACTATTATTGGGATCTTTATGAATATTTAGTTCTACAAGGCTTTTTAATATTGCATTTATTTGACCTTCTGGGTCTTGAAATTTGAAATTCTTATTATCTTTTGGTATACTTAGCATAGTTTTGTTTTATTTTTGTCCAAAGTTGAGATTTTCTTTTTTTGAAGAATCTTTGGACTTTAATTTGTATACTATTATATACAAATATTTCACTCTTGACTAGTTTTGCGGTAGGGGTGATTTTTTTATACACTATTCTTTTGATTGAACAAACTTTAGAAACAATTTTTGTGAAATTTTTATTTATATCGTAAAAAAATATGTCATAATTAGTATTTAAGATGTTATTTCGCATCATAAATACTAATTTTAAATTACTTTAAAATTAGTGTCAATAAATTTAAACTCATACTATATTAATTTTTTTATATATTGTAATTTAGTATAACTTAAGAATAATTATGGTTGTTGCAGTTTTAAGTTATTATTGTGAGATTATATTAAAGATATGTTTATTTTTTGTGTAAATCTTTATAAATAATAAACACTATTCAAGTGTTTATTATTTAGTATGTTGTATAAATATTTGTTTTTTTATTGTTTGTTTTAATTGTATGATTTCTTGTTTTAATTGTGTTATTTCTTGTTTTAGTTGCATTGTTGTTTCGTGAATAATTTCGCTTATATCGTTGGTATTGGATATTTCGATATTGTTATCGTATATTTGTATTTCCTTTTTTGTGATTGCTAATTTTTTTGCAATATTTGCTTTAGTTTGTGATTTCAGGTCTTTTATTGTTATGTCTGTCATTAATTCACTGATTATACTTTCTGGAATAAACCTCATATTGTTATATGTGATATATGCATTCAAGAGAGATGCTTTTCTACACATATGTGACTTACTTTTTTTGTAATTGAAATTTGCTTTTAATATTTCTACTACTTCTCCAATTTTATATAAATTTGTTTTTCCTATGATTTTCATTGTGATGCCTCCTATTTAATTAATTAATGGTATATTATTTTTATAATACTTAGAAATTTTAAAATAGTTAATATTTGTTTACAAGTATTAATATATATTAAGTAGCAATATATAATTATAGCTTTAATTTATCTTTTTTTTTGTTTTACGATATTTTTATTTGTAATTATGAGTTAATATATGTAAAATATGAACAAACATATGTTGACTCATAATTTATTATATTGTATATTAAAATAACTAAAATTTTGTAGTTATTGGTATATTGCTACAGGTTTCGGTGATGCTTTCTGAAAAATAAAGCAAATTACTTTGCTTTTGTTGATTTTAATTAAATAAAGTTAGGTTAAGAATGGTAAAGTAATTTTGTTTGTCATTTTCAAGGGTAACAGGAGGGGATTTAGGTGGCTAATAATCTTAAGAAACAACTAAATATCATTGGAACTGTTGTAACAGGAATAGTGATTTGTGTTTCAGGATTGGGAACCTATGCTTTTCAAGGATTTTTAGCTGAACTTAAGAAAGATCTTCTCGAAGAATTACGTGTTGAATCTGAAAACAGACTGAAGAATGAATTTGAATCCCTTAAAAATTTTTTCAAACAAGATTTTAAAAAGGATATTCAAAAATTGAATTTGGAAAGTAAAGAGATGATATCAGAAGTAGAAACTCTTCTGTTCAAAGAAAGACTAAAAATTAAGCGTGCATTCAAAGAAGAATTGGACAAATGTTTTGATTCTTTGAAGAGGGTAGGGGAAGAAGTAAACAGAGTAGGGGAAGAAGTAAACGATGAAAAATAAATTGTTTGTTTTTATTTACAATTTTGCATATAACGTCTTGAAAGATCATTTTATAAAAAAATATAAATCAGAATTGCTCGAAAGTGCTGTTCCATTGAAAAATTCTTCTTATCAAGTGTATGAAAAAATCAAAGAAATAGAAAAACACAGGCTAGTAGTTCCTTTTCAATATAATTTCAAAGAACAAAATAGTGCTATTTGTAAGTTTGGATGTTATTTCTTATGTATTTTGTTTATTTCTTTTGTGGTAAAAGAGATAAAAGACAAGATTGAAAAATGTTTCGATAAATTCGAAGTTGATTTGCTTTTTAAAAGTCTTGCTGATGCTGGATGTTTAAAAGATGTCAATTCGTATGTTCTTGATCCAAATTTAATATTCAAAAGTCTTGGAATTAGTGATGATATTCATTATCTCGATGTACACTACTCCCCTACTGAATATGATCCTGATAGTTGTGATATTTTAATTGGTAAATATAAAGATAGTAAAAGTGATTTATATCATTTTGTGATTATTGATAATGATTTAAATTCTGTTATTTGGGATTCACTTGGTAGTTCCAAAGCTGTAAATGATGGTGTTCTTGAATCTTTACGAGTATTTAAAATTAGTGATTCGTCTATTGTTAATGGCGTTAGGCAAAGACTTGCTTTGTATCGTGAGCAGTTTAATAGAGCATGAAAAAAAATTTATTTTGGGAGGTTTAAAGTGAGTGCAATAAAAAATGTAAATAAACTTTTTGATGCGGTAGTAGCAAAAGATTCTTTACTTGCAGAATTTGATGGTTTTATAGGAGAGTCTAATACTAATCTTGTACGTGAAGGTATGAAATTTACAAGTAACATTCTTAATTTTATTTACTATATCAAGAATGAAATTGCAAAAAACAATGAAGACAAACGTGCATTTGAAATACTTAATTCTAAACTTCAAGGAGCGCTTGATGTAGCTATTGATGCTTGCAGGGCTTTAGAAGATGGTGAGAATTGGGATGAGTATGATAAGCTCATTAAGCTTAGAGGTCAAATTGCTAGTGAGATATTACAAAAAGTTCAAACTGAATCATTATAGGTATAAGCGTTTATGAATAGATTTATTGTAAATAAAAGTTATTTGTTGTCTTTGTTTTTGGTAGTCATATTATTGTCTTGTAAAGGTATTGCAAGTCTGCCTGTTGAACCTGTACTACTAGAGAAAAATGATCCTGTAAGTTTGGCTATTGATGAGGCTGCGTTATTTCAGTATGCATTAAGTCTCAATTTGTGGCTTCTTGATACTAAAGAGTATGTTGATCGTTATTACAAAAGGGACAAATTTCCATATTTTGAACCTTTTGATCCTACATACCAAGGTGATGCTGGTGAATTAGGAATTACTAAGAGAATTGCTTATTACAAACGTTATATAGAAGGAACAAAACCTATTGCTGTTTCTGTGTATCGTAAATATACCCAGGTGTACTTAGAGGAGTAGGGGAAAATATAGTGAATTTGCAACAAGAAGTTGAATTAGAAACTGGATTAGAAGAAGGAGAATCATTAGATTTGGGTACAGATGCTCCTTCTTCTGATGATTTGGTTTCCACAGTGTCTAATGAACCTTCTGAATTTGTTGATGCAGAATTAATATCATCTAATGATGATTCTGATTCTTCTGATTCTGGTTCTTCTGATTCTAATGATTCTGATTCT
>NZ_AYOU01000058.1 GCF_000500065.1 Borrelia hispanica CRI
ATATAAACTCAATGAAAATCTTTATATTATTCATGCTAGTGTATTTGGGAATAGGGCTTTAAAGGGTAGTTAATGAGTACTTTAAGCAAAGAAGAAGCTAGCCCAGTGGTTGAAAATAAAAGTACTCAAAGTGCTAAAGTTGCTCATGATACTCAATTGGGCAATCAAGAACAAATAGAATTTTTAAAATCTTTAGATGTAGAGACTCTACAAACTTTAGAAACTATAGAAGATGTAGAGAGTTTGAGATTAAATTTGCAACAAGATTCTGTTCTTGAGTCAGATCCAATCCCGAAAGAAGGTTCAAGAAGTAGGAGCAGACAAAAAAGAAGTGTTACTATCCAAGCTTCAGATTCTAGTTATACAGATGCACTCATCAAACTTAAACAATATACCAAAGTCTTTAAAGAAGATGCTGCTGTATTTGAAAGGGTTACATCTGATTTTCGTGATCGTATGCAAATAGTAGATGCTGATTCTCAAGCACTCTCAAGTTATGTTGACATGATAGAGCGATATGCATACAAAGAATATCCATACAAACGTGCGGTAAAGTTAAAAGTTGAAGAGAATGCTATTTATGTTGTGCCTTCAAATGACGAAGATATGTATGGAGTATGTATTGACGTTTGTGAGAATAGCAATACAGCACTTGTGATTCCAATAACATGTAATTTTTGTGGATACTTAGCTGCTAGTGATTCAAGTATCACAGTCTCAAATAAATTAGATTTTGATTCTAATGGGATGCTTATAAAAGCAGAGAGTGGCGGGAAAAAAATGATTAATATTGTTGCACTTAGTGATGTATTTACTATTGATTTAGCAGAAAATGATTCTAGTCGTAAAGGTCAATATAAGGTTCATTTTGTTAAAGTTGCAATTTATGGCAATAGGTCATAGCAAATTAAGTTAAATGTTAGAGGAGGTTAAGGAGTGTCTAATAATATAACGCAATTAATAAAAGATTATGAAGATAAACGTGATAAGCTAAAAGCATTAATGAAAAACCCAAGTGATGAGCTTTCTGTTTTTAGTAACAATACTGATTTTAGAGACAAATATCAACATTTTAGTAATTCAGGAGGTTCTGTAACAAGTAGTTGTGATAAATTTGAAAGTCATCCAAGTAAAGGCTATCCATATAAAAGAGGAGTAAAACTTGTTGCAAATCAATTTACTCAAGGACAACCACATTTTGAACCTCATGTAGAGGCCGGTGGTGGTGATGATTTATATGGGATATGTGTTGATATTGATGATTATACTGGTGTTGCAACAGTAGCACCAATAACAAATAGATTTGAAGGATATCTTGTTGCAAAAGATAATTCTATAAAATGCAAAGATAAACTTAAGTTTAACTCAGATGGTCAACTTGAAAAAGCAAATGGTTCATCTAATACTAATGCTGTAGCTATTACAGATTCAATAAAAATCACAGATAACCTTCACATGGTAGGTGTAAAAAGCTATGGAAATAAAGCTTTAAATTAAAGGAGATTAAAGATGTCAGATTTATTTGATGAAAATTATTATGCTAAGGAAGTAGTAAACGTTGTAAGAGAAACAAAAATACCAAAATTCTACAGCTGGTTTATCGACTCTCAAATAGAAGATGTTGAGCTTAAAAATG
>NZ_AYOU01000059.1 GCF_000500065.1 Borrelia hispanica CRI
TAAACCATTCGCTGATATTACCGAAAAAACTTGTGAGACCTTTGATCATTGGATCAAGTATGTGAGTTTTGAAAGTAAAGTCTTGAAACCATGTAGCTAGCTGTGATAATTTCGCGAAGAGGGGTTTTACTAGTTCAGATGTAGTTTTTGCAAAAGAATCTTCGGCTTCAATAAGATCATCTTTAAGTTTTTCTTCGGTACTTGCGTATTTAGGAAATTCAAGTGTATTCCAATCATCAATAATTTTTTTTAGTGTGTCTGTTCTAAAAGACAAAGCTTGACTTGAAGATAGTATGTCATATTCCATTTCGTTACGTTCATTGTACTTATGTGTCAATTTGCTAAATGAACCCATAATATTATATAAAGACCCGCCTTTTCCTTGTAAGAATTCTGATACTATAGCAATAGCTGAAGCATTATCATTAACAACCCCTGTGGATTTAAGCCTAGCAGAGAATGCTACTGCTTTATTGAGGTTCTCCTCATTGTTTTGTCCTAAACTTACCAAATCTTTTCTCAAAATTCCAGCATAATTAAGGAACTCTTCTCTATCGATTTCCCTATTAAATCCCGGTATTGTTTGAAGAATATTATTAAGTTGAGCCTTTTCTTGAGTTTTGAATATTCTTGAAGTAATTACATTCATTTTTTTTACATTTGCGTTGTTGATAATAGCTCTTTTAGCATAATTGAATGCATCACCAATTCCACCTTGAAAAGTAGTTCCAAATACTTGTCCAAGAGCAGTTCCAACCGCAATTTTACCTATTTCTTTAGCAGTGCGCTTAGTGCGATTTAGGAATCCGCTTTGCTTTTTTAACGATTTATATTCTAAGTCCATTAATTGTTTTTCGGACATGGTTGATCTTTGTATGGCGATTTTTTTTGCTTTTTTAAATTTCATGCCTTGGCTAATAAGTCTTTTAGTTTCTTGAAGTTTAAACTTTTCTATATTCTTTTGCCTTTTTTGTTCTTCCATTTTTAATTTTTCTTGTTTTTTTTGTTCTGCTAATTTTAATTTTTCATATTTACTTATTTTTGCAAGTTCAGCTTTTTTTTCTTTCAGATTGTGTTTCAATATTTTTTCAGTGCTATCGAGTCTTGTCCTTTTGGGTTTTAGAACTTTTTCAAGAATAGATATATCTTTTTCTAAAGACTTTTTGGTTGAAGCATGATCAAGTACACCTTTGAACTTAATAGTAAATCCAGTGTTATTCATAATATTCCTCTAGATAGAGACATCTCATATATCTTCATTTGAAGTTTTAAATCTGATATTTTATTAACTTCCATTAAATCTTTATAATTCAGTGTTTTTACTTCATTAAAGCTACAAATACCCATCATAACGGGGAAGTGATATTTATCTTTTTTTACATTCTCAAGGAATTTAAAATATGAATTTGTTATTTCTTGAAGAATATCACCTCTTTTATTTATTCTCATAGGCGTATACCTTTAAAATTCTGTTTTTTGTGAATCGAGATTTTGTATTATTTGTTCATAATTCCAACTATCGTCAATATAGTCAAATTTTACAAATCCACCATCAGTATTCAGATAATGACTTAAGTAAATAAGACTTGGTTTCTTAAAGTCTTCTTCTAAGTTAAATGTATCAAATTGAATTGAATAAAGTATTGCAATAAGATAATCCTTGTAGTAAGAAATATATTTTCTATTGTCATCTAAAATGAAGTAAAATTTGTCTAAAAAATCAGGTTTGATCATAATGTTTGTTATTGTCCTGAGATAATCAATATTATTGAGTTTATCAATACCATAATTTTGTGAAAAACCTAATATAGAATCCCATTGATAAACTGGTAATACTTTTACATCGAATGTGTGTGTTTCCTTTTTAGTTAAAATATTCATTTTATAAAGCTGAATCATAAATCCTCCTTAAATTTTAATTATTATGGTTTTTTTACTTCGCAATTAACAGCTCTAATTTCAAACGTAACCTTTTCTGCTTCAGCAGCATAGCTTCTTGATGGTTCTTCTGCAAAGAATGCATTATTAGATACAATGTGAATGTTTTCAAAGTCATTAAATACAAGGCTTAGCAGTTTTTCATATGTACTCTCTTTTACATTGTAAAATTGATTTTGAGACATATCTGTTAGTAGCTTGTAATCATAAGATCCAATAGTTACTTCAACATTAAATATGAAAGTAATAGTTTTAGGGTCTCTAAAACTAACTACCGGAAATCCCATATCTTCAGTACTAGATACAGCTCTTGTTGTAGGTTCACTAGTAAGCTCTAATTTCCCACTTTGAATATGCTTATCTTTAATTGAGAAAAATATCTTCGTTAAGTTGTAAACATGATCCATTATTTAACCTCCTTTAAACTATTTTGATAGCTTTGTATATCTTGTGTTGTGATATTTAATACCACTCCTTTCATAGAATGGTTATAAGTAATATTTATTGATAAGAATAGTTTTAGTGCAGCACTTGCCGATATTTGTATTTTGAGTTTAGAATAAGAAACAATTAGACCTGAATCAATAAGTTCTTTAAGTTTGCATTCAATAGCAGCACTATAAGCATTATCTCTTTGTCCTGATAGTTGAAGTTCTGATAATTTACTATTTTGTCTATTATTTAAGTTCCATATTCTAATAAGTTCTGCAATAAAT
The DNA here is from genome assembly GCF_000500065.1 of Borrelia hispanica CRI. NCBI lineage: Bacteria > Pseudomonadati > Spirochaetota > Spirochaetia > Spirochaetales > Borreliaceae > Borrelia > Borrelia hispanica. The sequence continues at coordinate 2,655 of NZ_AYOU01000059.1, forward strand.
TCATATTTGATATAGTCATAAGTAAAAATTTC
>NZ_AYOU01000060.1 GCF_000500065.1 Borrelia hispanica CRI
AGTATATGAACAAACCATCCTGAGATTGGATCTATTTGTTTAAGTTTGTCAATACTTTTCTTTACTAATCTTATGGTCTTATCATTTAAATAAAATCTTATTGGTATTGATTTAGATTTAGTATTGCTTTTGGTTTGTAATAATTCTTTCTTATATTGCCTTGTTTCTTTAAGTAATATTGAATTTTGTTTCTTCAGTTCTTTGATTTTTGCTTTTAATATTTCATATTCTCTCATGTAATTTATATGTTAACTAAATGCTATAAAAATAAGTAAAATTATGTATAAATATGTTAGCAAATACTCTTAATTTATGTCAAATTATATGTCTCTCCATTGTATGCAAAATTTAATGTGTAGGGTATGTATTTTAATCAGAAGGGCTGATATTTAAGGGTGCAGCACAAAATATCTAGTAAACTTTGTGGTAGCTTTAACAAATACTTAAAAATTTGCTGTCTATTCTTTCTAGATTTTATTTTAACGACCCATCTATTTGCAATGAGAGATATTTCTCTTCTTTTTTTAACTTATCTTTCTCTGTTAACTTCAAGTTAACATTTTGTTTACTTGTTCCTTTTTTTAAATCTTTTTATTTTATCTTTTATTTGTATGCAAATATCTTGGTACTTTCTTTCTTAAATCTTGTTTTTAAATTCTATTTCTTATTTTTGAGCTTCATTATCAAAATTGTATTGAACCTCCATTAGCTAATATAAATGTATTGTTTCTATTCTTCAAAGCATTATATATTACTTGTTAAAAGTGTCTTTTTGATTATTTTATTGTGTCCATTGTGCTAATGTATTTTGATAACTTTCACTATTTTTGTCTTGAAATTCTTTTTTTATACTTTGAAATATTTCTTCATTTGTATCATATTCGATGATTGTTGCAGTTAAAACATATTCAAAGAAGTTTGCTATATAATTTTCTTGTGAATCACTATATATCTTAATGTCAAATGTGTGAGTATTGTTATATTCATCATCTTGATAAAAATAAAGGGCTCCTTGGATGTATTCCTTAATATTCTTATTACTTGCAAGTTTGTTTCGTTTCTCCTCTATAAAATTGTATATTTTACTAAACGAATTACTTAATTCTTTTAGTTTTTGTATTTGTGCATTATCTGAAATCCAAGTCCAAAATGTGTTGTATTTTGTTTCTAGCTTTTGAGCATCTTCTTTTGTTTCTATTGTATCAAGAGTATCATTCTTATTAAGACTTTGCTGCTTTCTAATTATTATATCAAATGCATATCTTAATATGTCGAGATTACGTTTTTCTTTATCAGTTAGAGTGATGGCAGTGTTTGTGGGTGATTTCATTGGATCTGTAGATGTTTCATAATTTTTGATAAGAGGAGGGTTTGTGAGTGATTTTATTGGATTATCAGGATCTTTTGTATGTTTCAGTGTTGTTTCAGGTTGAGTTTTTAATTTGCTATCAAATTTATCTGAATTACAACCATACAAAAGTAATATAATGCAGAGCATTAGAATACTGACATTTTTATTCATATAATATTCTCCTTATTTATGAATTATACATGATATTTTTCTTTGGATATATATTGATAAGCTTTTTTGATTGATTTTGTAAAATTATTATTTTGTTATAGAGTTTATGTTAAACTAAATTAATTTTTGTTAATTTAGAAGGTTGAAGAGATATGAATAAAGTAAAGAAATCATTTGATGATTATATTGTGTATTTTAATGAAGGGAAGCTTAGTGATGCACAGATTAGTAAAGAGATGGGCGTAAGTCGTGCTAATGTATGTAAAATGAGACGTAGATGGGAGTCTAGAGAAAGCAATAATTTAGAAGAACATCCAAAAGTAACAATTAGCGAAGAAACTCTAAATAATGTGTTGATTCGTGCATCAGAGCATAGTGCACAATCGAGTAGTATTAAAAGCCAGCTTCATATGGCTAGAAATAGATTGGGATTAGAATTTATTGATTCATTTAATAATTATTTAGATTTGGAACTTAAATCATACAATTAAGAAATAAAGATGTTAGAGCGCAACATTGAAAGACTTAAAGAAGAAATTAATAATGAAGATGATCAAGGTATTAATAATAAGCTATGTGAACTTGACGAAGTTAAAAGAGCAAAAGAACTTAAAAAAATGGAATTGTATTACCAAGCTATGCTTAAATTAAAAGCAACTGATTTTGAATCACAAGTTAAATTTAAAATTTAAAGGATTATGTTGTGAATATATATGATCTACCTATTTTTAAAAGAATGCAAAGGGAATATAAGCGTGAATTTGGGATTGATATTGCATCTTTTATTAAACCAAAACCAGTAGTTGTTGATTTTAAAAGCTTTGAAAATAAATTCTTGACTAAAAAACAATGTAAAGTATTAAGTGATATTGAAAAGAATAATCAAAACAAAGTTATTTTATCAGGTGGAATTGCAAGTGGTAAAACATTTTTGGCCTGTTATTTATTCTTAAAAACTTTACTTAAGAATAGGCATCTTTATAGTCAAGATACCAATAATTTTATATTAGGCAACTCACAGAAATCATTAGAAATTAATGTTACAGGCCAGTTTGAAAAGCTTGCTAATATGCTTAAAATACCTTTTCTTCCTAAATATTCAAATACGTCATATTTTGAAATCGATTCTTTAAGAATTAATTTATATGGTGGAGATAAAATAAGAGACTTTGAAAGATTTAGAGGATCGAATTCTGCTGTCATTTATGTTAATGAAGCAACAACGCTGCATAAAGAGACATTAAAAGAAGCGCTTAAGAGACTAAGAATCAAACCAGAGTTTATTGTTTTTGATACTAATCCTGATCATCCAGAGCATTATTTTAAAACAGATTATATTGATAAGAATACAATATATTCTACATATAATTTTACGACATATGATAATGAGACAATTTCAAAGGAATTTATAAAGACCCAAGAAGAAATTTATAAAGACTT
>NZ_AYOU01000061.1 GCF_000500065.1 Borrelia hispanica CRI
AAAAACAAATATACAAGAAATGACAATTAATAATGAAAATACAACAATTAGTCAAAAGAGAATAGACTTTTTAAAAAATCTTCGTACTCTTAAAATGAATTTGGATGAAGTAAATAAAAATCTTAATGGATATGAGAATTACAATGAAATAGTAAGAGAAGTTAAAAATGTTATTAAGGAACATAATCTAGATATTGATTTTGTACAATATCCAACTACAAAGAGTATTGATAATCATTTAATTTATGTTGTTACAACAACATTTTATAGCCCTTTAAGTGGATATGAACATTCATTTGATACACCAATATATATAGAAAAATTGAGATCTATTGGGGTTAAAAGTCAAAATACATGGCCTCAGTTTGTGGAGTCTGCAATAACTTATTTCAAGCATTATGTATTAGTTACATATTTGTTAATAGAGAGTGAACTTAATATTAATGCTAGTAATTTAGATCTTGAACAATTTTAAAGGGAATTTAATATGAATAAAAATAATAATATGATAAAAAATCAATCAACAAATACAGTAGATGTAATAATAGATAAAATGAATTCAAGTAATATTGCAGAAGTATGGGAAACATACAAGATTATGCATAATCTTAAAAAGATAGATGCTTATTCAGAACGAGAAATTTTAACTTTATTACAAGTAAACAAATTAAATCCATTTAAGAAGGAAGCATATATAATTCCATTCAATGGACGTTATACAGTTGTAGTAGCATATCAAACATTGCTTATACGTGCATATGAAGCTGGATATAACAAGTATGATCTTGACTTTGAAGAGAAATTGGTTAAATCTCTTAAGATTGATTCTAAAGGTAATAAGGTGATACAAGAAGATTGGCAGTGTACAGCTTTTTTCAAATCAGATGATGGTAATTGTTATAGTTTTTCTGTTTTACTTAGTGAATATTATAAGAACACACCTATTTGGAGAGAAAAGCCAGTATCCATGTTAAGAAAGTGTGCTGTAAGTTGTTTATGTAGAACTTTACCAGGTTCAGGACTTGAAAGCATGCCATATATAAGAGAAGAATTAGAGGATATGAGTACTGTATTACAACAAGAATTACAAAGATCGGAAGAAACAAATAATTCGACACCTGAAGCAACAATTGAAATACAATCTGTTAATCATAATTCTGGAGAAGATATAAATAAATCTGTTCCTACTAAGTATTATTGTTCTCAAAACTTACTAATAGCATCAAGAAATATGTATAGGTTTTAAGTGATAAACCATTTAGTAGTGTATCAGAAATAAACGATTATCTTGAGTCTGTTAAAGTGGGAGATGATTTTAAATTACTTGAATACTTTAATAAAAATAAAACGTTAAAGAGTATTGAGTATTGGTGTAATTTAATTAAAGAATACTTTACTAAAAGTAGTAGGGATTTAAGTAATCTTGAAAAGTTTAATATATTTATGGCATTTGATTTAAATAAAGTTGGAAATAGTCCATTAAAATTATTTAGTCAAATGTCTATGGCAGAAGAATTTCAGTGTTTATTCAGGTTAACTTGATAATGATAAATAATAAATAAGCCCCATCAGGGGCTTAAATAATTAATTTTTTAATTTTGAATATTTTCTATATACATCTTTAGCAATAGGTTTAGTGATGGTGATATAATCTTTAAATAACTTGATATTAAACTTTAAATTCTCAACAGTATGTTCAGATTTAAGTTCTGCTGGATTGAAATAAGTAAACTTAGGATAATGTGGGTCTTTAACTTTTTTTTGTGTACGTGTTAAGAATACTTGCAAATACATAATATAATCAGCCAACTTAGCTTCATAAGTACTCAGTTCTTTAAGAGATTCTGTTTTTGGAAGTGTTGGTTCTTCTATTAGTGAAGCAATAGTGGTACAAGAAATTATAAGGATAAGAGAAATTAATCTTGATAATAGAATTATCTTTTGAATTTTCATATTAAGCCTCCTTTAATATCTTTATATAAGAATTCATAATCTTATTTCTTTTA
>NZ_AYOU01000062.1 GCF_000500065.1 Borrelia hispanica CRI
TTGTAGGTGCATAAGGCATTGCACCATTTTCGGATGGAGTTTGCAAGTACCGTAGTTTTCAACTTGCGTTCCTATCCATAATTGCCTAAGAATAAATATATAGCAAAAACAAAATATTATCAAGTAAAAAACAAATTTTTTGTAATTTTTTAGTAGCTGAAAAAAATTATTACAGTCCAATATTACTTGGACTGTAATAACCTTTTACCAAATATCATAAATCTTCGCCTTTGTCTTTGCTTTTAAACTTGGTAATTAAGATGTTAATAATATCTTTAGTTATTGGTTTAAGAAGAAAAACAAATAATGAACCCATACCTAAAATGAATAGAGAAATAATAATCAATTTACCCCCGTCAATATTAAGTAAAAGTTCTAATAAAGCATTGAGACTTTGCATAATCCTTTAACCTCACTTTATAATAAATGGTATAGTTAAATATATATCTAAAATTAAATATAGCAAAAATAAAAATTATAATTTAAGAAGCAAAGGCATATCATCTACTCTCTTTTGCATATACCAACCTTCTAAAATATTTAATCTCAGACCTGTTCCACCATTGACACTTGAAAGCCAGAATATATTTTTTGATGATGAGGAATATTTATATTGTATCTTGACAGTTTTAGATGCTTGAGAAGTTGAACTAGATATTCCTCTAACTTGGACATTTAAGTAAATAGGTTTATCATCATATGAACTACTTGTTTCTATAATAATTTCAGCATTTTGATTTTCTTGTGATGAGTCTGAAAAGTCAAAAATATAATGACGACGTTTTAAATCATTCATATCTATAGTTTCACTATACTTATTACTATAAGATTTATATCTTGGTTGTATTGTACTAGTACTACTTGTATAGAAGTCTTCACTAATACCGGTAAGATGTTCTTGAACCTTTATTTTTTTCAAAGAAGAATAGTAAAGTCCTAGAAAATAAGTATTTTTATTTAATGTGTCTTGTTGTGATAAATCATATTCAAGTTTATTAGTAACTTTACTAAGAATAGAATCCATAACACTGGATTCATTATTTTTGAGTTTTTCTATAACTTTTTGATAAGCTTGATTTATAAAGAGTCAAGTAAAGATTTGTATTTTGTAATAATTCATTTGCAATTAGAGTTTGTATTATTTGCTTAAAATCATCGACTCCTTCGCCTTGAACGAATGTTTTTTTATGCAATTCTTTACGAAAGTCATCAAAAGTAATTGCATGACAACTAGAAAAGCCATCATCTAAAACCAATAGATCAGAGGGGTCAGTTGAGGTTCTTCTATTGAGGTTTCTAATTTCTATTGTATCATCGTGTCTTACGACGGTATCTTGTTCAGGACTTTCTTGATTAGTCATAAAATCTCCTTATTTATTATCCTTTAAATTCTCTGACGTATTCATTCTTATAGTTTTGTATTTTAAGTATTCTTCCAATAGGAATGAGTTTTTTGATAAATGCGTAAATAGAGTTTTCATATCCTTTAGGAAGTAAAGTTATAATCCATGCTTTTTTAAGAATGCGTTCATTTTCTTTAGTTTTGAATATAATTTTTTTATGAGGTGTAGTGTCTTTTTTTGACTTACTACCAACAATAAATGCTATAACATTAGTTTTAATATCGCTTTT
>NZ_AYOU01000063.1 GCF_000500065.1 Borrelia hispanica CRI
CTGCTTCTGAATTAATTGTAAGTAGAGTACTTAAATTTTTTGGGAAAGAAGTTCCATATAAAGATAATTTGCATATTAAAAAAGGAAAAGCATTAGAAAATTTAGGATTTGATGAGTTTCTACGTATTTATTCTGATAATATACAAGTTTTACATAAAAACAAATATGCTAATGGGATAGACAAATATAATTACTTCAAACGAGTAGGATTAGGAGATAATCTTGTTGGTGCAACAATAGATGGTTGGTTTATAAATAATCAAGGTGAAACAGAACTATTAGAGATTAAATGTAGTGATAGTAATTATTTAACATCAGCTATTACAGAATATAATCAAACAGGTAATTTTTTAGAAAGTAAATATTTCTTTAAATATTATGTTCAAGCACAAGTGCAACTTGCATGTACTGGCTTATCAAAATGCAATTTGTTCTTTTTAATTGGAGATGAGCCTGTTAATTGTGTTATAGAGAGGAATAATGGCTTTATAGCAAAAGTGATGATTTATATTGCGACATTTGATATGGAAGTTGAACGTATGTGTAATATCATAAAAAGAGATAAGTCTATTGATCTTGCAAATATTGATATAGAAGATTTAACTAATCATATAAAACTATTCTTACAAGATAGTAAATATTATTCAGACTTATCAGAATTAAATTATAAAGATGAGTTTGTAAATTTTCTAAATATTGTTATTTAAATATTGGTGCTGAAGAGCGAGAACTTTTGGAGAAACATTTAGTTGATATTCAATCTAAACAAACAGAAATAGAGAAGAAAGAGAAAGAGAATGCTAAAGAATTATATGCACTTACTAAGCAAGATAAGGATGTTCTTAAAGATATATTTGGTAAGTTATCTATTGATTTTGAATTAACAGATAATATTGTGTATAGATTAGGCAAGAATATATTTGCGTTAAATTCAGGTAAACGTGCTATTAAAGATAGGTTTAAGTTAATTACGGATCATTATGATTATTATGATATTAATCATAGTTATAGTTT
>NZ_AYOU01000064.1 GCF_000500065.1 Borrelia hispanica CRI
AAATAAACTATACCCCCCACTTGACATCATTAACTAACATTATATTTATTTATACATATTTATACAATATATAATCTACTTCTACAAATACTATACTATAAACGATTCCCAATTATCCAACAAACATTTAAGTAAAAATTTTTCAAGCTTTTGTTTATTTTTTATAAGAACTAATTGTTTCTCTTTATCTTTTAAATTAAATTTAACAACAACAGGTTTACAATATGAAGAATCTCTCTTAACTCTTATGTCATTAATAATTTTATTTAAAGAACTTTGCATAATATCTTGCTCACTTATACTCTCTCTTTCCAAATAAGCCCCTATCTTGACATACCTATATATCATAGTTCTACTAAATTTATAATCCAAACAAAACTCATAAAAATTATCATACCCATCAAATTTGTATAACTTATTTTTCTTTATTTCATATAAAGCTTTAGACAATTCCACTTTATTAACAGCTTCCTCTAAGGTCCGAGCTCTAATTTCCTCTTTAAGTTGCCTATATCGCAAAATAGCTCTTTCTTTATCAGAACTATCCTCAACCTGAGTTACACTTCCTACCCTACTTTTAATAGTATCAAGTATATCTAATTTCATTTCTGTTTCCTAAATATAAATATTTGTAAACTGGTTTACAAATATTTATATTTTACAAATTATCTTACAAATATTTACATATTATAGACACCTTCAATAACTTCAGCAACTCTTACATACTCATTATAATATCTTTCACCTTTCTGAGGTTCCAATCTATAAGTAATCATTTTTTGAATAGCAGCACTTCTATGAATCTTAATTGGAACATATTCTTTATAAAGCTGCTGCAAACTATAAAAAAATTCTTTTTTTATTTTTCTATTCTCTTCATAAAGAGTCTGAATAACATAATAATTTTTAAAATCCTGTTTTTGATAAGCATTAATAATTTCCTGCATTTTACTTTTCAAAATTTCATAACTCTCAATTGCCCAAAGTTCTGCAGGCAGAGGAATAACAACCTTAGTAGCAATCATCAAAGAATTAATAAGCTCTTTATTAACCGATGGAGGGGTATCAATCAATATATAATCATATTCTTCAAAATAAGGTGTTAAAATCGTTTTCAATTTATACTCTTGTCCAATAATATTTTCTCCTGAAAACTGAGAAAGTTTAATATGAGATGGAGCAAAATGCAAATCATCTGTTATTTTGTGAACAATACTCATAAAAGATTTTTTAGATTTTAATACTTCATAAATATTATATTCTCTTATATCAATTTTGTTTTCAAAATAAGGAAGAAAATAAGAAGTAACGCTAGCTTGAGAGTCAATATCTATAAGCAAGGTTTTATATTTTTTAGAAGATAAAATATAACCTAGCATTATTGCCGTTATACTTTTACCAACGCCACCCTTAATTGAAGAGATAGCTATAATATCCCTCATTCTTTTATACCTCTAGAGTCCAAACACTTAAATCTTTTATCATAAAAAAGTTTATCTAAATTATCTTCAGAAACTAAGAGCTCTTCAGACAAAGAATTCACAACTCCGATATCCTTTGCCTTAATTGAGATATTAAGTTTTTTAATCTTATTTTTTATTGTAAAATAAGAAATATTATTAATATTAGCCAAAAAAAGAGGAGTATAATATTTTTTACCTTCACATTCAATAAAAAAATTTTTCAAATGCATTTTCATTCTTTCTGTCAAACTTTATTACCCTCTTAGAATTATTTTTTTAATTTACTTTTAATAAAATTTTGGGCCTCTTCACTCAAAAGTAATTCTCTTTTTTTAAAAAATAAATCTTTAGAAGAAATTATACCTTCTATTTTATTTTTTTTTATATATCTTGACAAATAAGAAGAATCACTATAACCCATTTCCTTTGAAAATTCTTTCAAATTTTTTAAAGAATTTAAAAAATTTAATGTAATACGCACAAACTTCCATCCTCCTAAATAAACTTTCATCAATCATTAAATATCTCAAACAAATATAACTTAATTAATACATATATTATATACCATTACCATCATTTTGTAAATGAAATTGACAAAATGATCATTTTAGTATATAAATTATATTAGAGTTGATTTTGTTTTTTTATCAAAATCAGAGATAAAAAAGACCTAAAAACAAAGGTCTTAAACAAACTGAAATAAAGGATAAATCGATGAAAAATTTAAATTTCTTTTTATATAATAACAGCAACCTCAAGAAAAATCAAGTTAGACTAATTAAGCTAATTTCTGTATTAAAATATTTAAACAAAAACAGATTAGGATATAACCAACAAGATATACTTAATTTAACTAACTTTTTCTTAAGAAAAGAAGGTTATGCTGTAATCAAAATGAAAACACTACAAAAAGACTTAGGCTTTATGAAAAAGCATCATATAATCAAAGCCTATATTATACGGCTTGGTGAATATAGAGGTTCAAAGATAAAATATATACCTAAAAAAAATGCATATCGAATATTAGGACAAGTACTTGATGCAACAGAAGAATTATTAGAAAAAACATTTAACATTATATACAAATTAAGCAAAGAAGAAAAAGTAAAAAACAAAACTGAGTTAAAAAATAGCACAAAAAATAGTAGTGTATATAATACTATATATAATAATATAAATAATATTAAGAAAAAGATGAAAATAAAACAACAAAGACACCAGCCCAACAAAAAAACGTAAAAAAAAAGCAAAAAACTGAAAAAAAACTGAAAAAATGAGTAAAAAAAAGCAAAAAACCAAGAAAATCATATTCAGAAAAAAAGAGATTTTTTTGAGAAATGAGAAATTAAGAGACAAATAGAAAAAAGCAACAATAATTTTATTATAAACAGCAAGCATTTTTATAATTAGTTAGAATAAAAAATTTTTAAAAAAATTTCACGGAAGATTTAGATACAAAGAACGCAATTATTTTAGGATAAGAGTTGTAACCAGGCGCCCGGCCAGAAGCCTTTATTTTGCTCTACAATAAAGGAAATTTAAAAAAATGAGGAAATAATACACCTTCACAAATTTTGCCTTTAAAATGCAAAATAGAGGGTATAAATATTTTATGATTATGGCAAATAATAAACTTATTGTTTTAAACAAAGGAAGCTATTTCTTAGGTTTATAACTAAACATAAAAAATAGCATTATGTTCAACAAAATTTTTAAATATTTTATAGGGAGAATGTTTCAATCGAAGTTGCTTCAGGGAAGAGCGTACACACAAAAGGAAGAACTTATCTCCTATCAATCCAAATCCAACTATTCAAACCAGCGAATAAATAGCATTATACAGCAATGCAACTTTTTTTCCAGTATTAATTTTTTTAGGAAATCAAATATCAAATTAATGAGCTTCAAGGAGCAAGAATGCACACAAATGAGGATATATATATTAAAAAATCACGAAATAATATATTGCAAACCATAAAACAAAAAAATAAAAAAGAAAACCCCTTGGGGAAGGGGATTATTTAAAAGAATGTATGGTATGAAGTAAATATTGATAATAAATTCTTTTAATTTTAAAAAAGGAGAATATTTAATAACTAATTATTAGTTCAAAAAAACAACCATTTCAAGTTTTTTTGCAATATTCCTAATATTTTTATTCCAAATGCGTATATCAATAACATTTGATATAAAGAGGTGACGTAAAAGGTTACAAATTATAAAATATGTTAATATGTTAATGATTTTGAATTTTATTGTTATCAAATATAATTTGATAACAATAAAACAAATAATATAATAAGAGAATATCATTGAAAGGAATGATATATATTTATCTCATAGTAATAGAAAAGAAAGTCCCTACTCCTATGTCTTGTTTTGGAGAGGATTGATAGGAGTGTTGGGGACTGTTGATAGAATGCTTTCTACCGTATTTATATCTGTTTATAATATTATTTTATTTTTTTAATTTTGTAAATATTTTTAAAAAATTTTATTATATAAAAACAAAACTTTAAATTCATGTAATGTGAAATAAAAAGTCGAGCAAAAAAGTATAAAGAAATTATCAGATGCTAATATTAAAGAATTATAAGAAGAATAATTAACAATTATGTATTTATACTAAATAAAGTTATAATTATTTTCTTATATTAAATGAACGATCAAAATTTTTTATTGCTCTTAAAAGTTTGATGTGACCCAATTGGATAGAAGAAATTTTTCTTTTCTGATTTTTAAAGTGTAATTTTCGGTTTATTTTTTTATTTAATTCTTGCATTTCTTGAATTTCTAAAGAGCTTGGCTCATAATCGATCCATTTTTTATCAATCCATCCTTTTTCCCACTCATAATAACTTTCGTTATAGCTAGTACCATTAGATTCATCAAAATGTCTTGACAGAGCAGATATTATTTTGGCACTGTAATGAAGCATTTTATCTGTTTCTGTATTAGATATAAATTCATCATAATCGTAAGTTTTTCCTGTTTGCATATTAACGATATCAACAATTAACTTAAAGGTGTTTATACAATTAAGAGCAATATTACCAAAAGGAAGATCTGGATTACTTAGTGATTTAATATTAACCTTATATTTATTTTTCAGACTTTTAGGTATTTTAAAGAAGTCAACAATAAATCCATTGACTTTAGATTTATAATTTGCCTCATATTGCGAATTTTCAAAAAAGGTTTCTTTAATACCTTTTGTTATATGTTTGTCATAATTTAATATTACAGGCAGCTTACTTTTTTGAGCATTATTTTGTTTAATATTTTCCATCTCATATCCTCAGAAATCAAAAATTCTTTCTTTTATCTTGATGTCATACATTATTATAATACATATTAAATAAGAATGAATATAAATAGCTAATATTTTCTAATATTTTTGGTAAATTTTTAATAAAAAATTAAGTATCTATTTTATGGCATAATTATCTTTAAGTTGACATTGTTTTTTTACTAGTTTGTGATACATTTAATTTATCTTTAACCTTTAACCATTTATAAGAAGCTTTGAGCGAGCAATTCTCTCAAGGCTTCTTATTGCTATTATTATTGTCTATTACCCTGATTTATCAGAGATATGTTAAGGATATATAAGATAAAAGTTTATTTATTATCAAATAATTATTGTTGATTGATCAATAAAACTTATACCCTAAAGTCCTATGTTTAAATTTTTAGTAAAAAATATAATTTTTCATATATCTCAAAGTAAAGAACTAACTTAAAATTAGACAACAAATTTTTATTTCTTGATAAATCAGGGTAATAGACAATAATAATAGCAATAAGAAGCCTTGAGAGAATTGCTCGCTCAAAGCTTCTTATAAATGGTTAAAGGTTAAAGATAAATTAAATGTATCACAAACTAGTAAAAAAACAATGTCAACTTAAAGATAATTATGCCATAAAATAGATACTTAATTTTTTATTAAAAATTTACCAAAAATATTAGAAAATATTAGCTATTTATATTCATTCTTATTTAATATGTATTATAATAATGTATGACATCAAGATAAAAGAAAGAATTTTTGATTTCTGAGGATATGAGATGGAAAATATTAAACAAAATAATGCTCAAAAAAGTAAGCTGCCTGTAATATTAAATTATGACAAACATATAACAAAAGGTATTAAAGAAACCTTTTTTGAAAATTCGCAATATGAGGCAAATTATAAATCTAAAGTCAATGGATTTATTGTTGACTTCTTTAAAATACCTAAAAGTCTGAAAAATAAATATAAGGTTAATATTAAATCACTAAGTAATCCAGATCTTCCTTTTGGTAATATTGCTCTTAATTGTATAAACACCTTTAAGTTAATTGTTGATATCGTTAATATGCAAACAGGAAAAACTTACGATTATGATGAATTTATATCTAATACAGAAACAGATAAAATGCTTCATTACAGTGCCAAAATAATATCTGCTCTGTCAAGACATTTTGATGAATCTAATGGTACTAGCTATAACGAAAGTTATTATGAGTGGGAAAAAGGATGGATTGATAAAAAATGGATCGATTATGAGCCAAGCTCTTTAGAAATTCAAGAAATGCAAGAATTAAATAAAAAAATAAACCGAAAATTACACTTTAAAAATCAGAAAAGAAAAATTTCTTCTATCCAATTGGGTCACATCAAACTTTTAAGAGCAATAAAAAATTTTGATCGTTCATTTAATATAAGAAAATAATTATAACTTTATTTAGTATAAATACATAATTGTTAATTATTCTTCTTATAATTCTTTAATATTAGCATCTGATAATTTCTTTATACTTTTTTGCTCGACTTTTTATTTCACATTACATGAATTTAAAGTTTTGTTTTTATATAATAAAATTTTTTAAAAATATTTACAAAATTAAAAAAATAAAATAATATTATAAACAGATATAAATACGGTAGAAAGCATTCTATCAACAGTCCCCAACACTCCTATCAATCCTCTCCAAAACAAGACATAGGAGTAGGGACTTTCTTTTCTATTACTATGAGATAAATATATATCATTCCTTTCAATGATATTCTCTTATTATATTATTTGTTTTATTGTTATCAAATTATATTTGATAACAATAAAATTCAAAATCATTAACATATTAACATATTTTATAATTTGTAACCTTTTACGTCACCTCTTTATATCAAATGTTATTGATATACGCATTTGGAATAAAAATATTAGGAATATTGCAAAAAAACTTGAAATGGTTGTTTTTTTGAACTAATAATTAGTTATTAAATATTCTCCTTTTTTAAAATTAAAAGAATTTATTATCAATATTTACTTCATACCATACATTCTTTTAAATAATCCCCTTCCCCAAGGGGTTTTCTTTTTTATTTTTTTGTTTTATGGTTTGCAATATATTATTTCGTGATTTTTTAATATATATATCCTCATTTGTGTGCATTCTTGCTCCTTGAAGCTCATTAATTTGATATTTGATTTCCTAAAAAAATTAATACTGGAAAAAAAGTTGCATTGCTGTATAATGCTATTTATTCGCTGGTTTGAATAGTTGGATTTGGATTGATAGGAGATAAGTTCTTCCTTTTGTGTGTACGCTCTTCCCTGAAGCAACTTCGATTGAAACATTCTCCCTATAAAATATTTAAAAATTTTGTTGAACATAATGCTATTTTTTATGTTTAGTTATAAACCTAAGAAATAGCTTCCTTTGTTTAAAACAATAAGTTTATTATTTGCCATAATCATAAAATATTTATACCCTCTATTTTGCATTTTAAAGGCAAAATTTGTGAAGGTGTATTATTTCCTCATTTTTTTAAATTTCCTTTATTGTAGAGCAAAATAAAGGCTTCTGGCCGGGCGCCTGGTTACAACTCTTATCCTAAAATAATTGCGTTCTTTGTATCTAAATCTTCCGTGAAATTTTTTTAAAAATTTTTTATTCTAACTAATTATAAAAATGCTTGCTGTTTATAATAAAATTATTGTTGCTTTTTTCTATTTGTCTCTTAATTTCTCATTTCTCAAAAAAATCTCTTTTTTTCTGAATATGATTTTCTTGGTTTTTTGCTTTTTTTTACTCATTTTTTCAGTTTTTTTTCAGTTTTTTGCTTTTTTTTTACGTTTTTTTGTTGGGCTGGTGTCTTTGTTGTTTTATTTTCATCTTTTTCTTAATATTATTTATATTATTATATATAGTATTATATACACTACTATTTTTTGTGCTATTTTTTAACTCAGTTTTGTTTTTTACTTTTTCTTCTTTGCTTAATTTGTATATAATGTTAAATGTTTTTTCTAATAATTCTTCTGTTGCATCAAGTACTTGTCCTAATATTCGATATGCATTTTTTTTAGGTATATATTTTATCTTTGAACCTCTATATTCACCAAGCCGTATAATATAGGCTTTGATTATATGATGCTTTTTCATAAAGCCTAAGTCTTTTTGTAGTGTTTTCATTTTGATTACAGCATAACCTTCTTTTCTTAAGAAAAAGTTAGTTAAATTAAGTATATCTTGTTGGTTATATCCTAATCTGTTTTTGTTTAAATATTTTAATACAGAAATTAGCTTAATTAGTCTAACTTGATTTTTCTTGAGGTTGCTGTTATTATATAAAAAGAAATTTAAATTTTTCATCGATTTATCCTTTATTTCAGTTTGTTTAAGACCTTTGTTTTTAGGTCTTTTTTATCTCTGATTTTGATAAAAAAACAAAATCAACTCTAATATAATTTATATACTAAAATGATCATTTTGTCAATTTCATTTACAAAATGATGGTAATGGTATATAATATATGTATTAATTAAGTTATATTTGTTTGAGATATTTAATGATTGATGAAAGTTTATTTAGGAGGATGGAAGTTTGTGCGTATTACATTAAATTTTTTAAATTCTTTAAAAAATTTGAAAGAATTTTCAAAGGAAATGGGTTATAGTGATTCTTCTTATTTGTCAAGATATATAAAAAAAAATAAAATAGAAGGTATAATTTCTTCTAAAGATTTATTTTTTAAAAAAAGAGAATTACTTTTGAGTGAAGAGGCCCAAAATTTTATTAAAAGTAAATTAAAAAAATAATTCTAAGAGGGTAATAAAGTTTGACAGAAAGAATGAAAATGCATTTGAAAAATTTTTTTATTGAATGTGAAGGTAAAAAATATTATACTCCTCTTTTTTTGGCTAATATTAATAATATTTCTTATTTTACAATAAAAAATAAGATTAAAAAACTTAATATCTCAATTAAGGCAAAGGATATCGGAGTTGTGAATTCTTTGTCTGAAGAGCTCTTAGTTTCTGAAGATAATTTAGATAAACTTTTTTATGATAAAAGATTTAAGTGTTTGGACTCTAGAGGTATAAAAGAATGAGGGATATTATAGCTATCTCTTCAATTAAGGGTGGCGTTGGTAAAAGTATAACGGCAATAATGCTAGGTTATATTTTATCTTCTAAAAAATATAAAACCTTGCTTATAGATATTGACTCTCAAGCTAGCGTTACTTCTTATTTTCTTCCTTATTTTGAAAACAAAATTGATATAAGAGAATATAATATTTATGAAGTATTAAAATCTAAAAAATCTTTTATGAGTATTGTTCACAAAATAACAGATGATTTGCATTTTGCTCCATCTCATATTAAACTTTCTCAGTTTTCAGGAGAAAATATTATTGGACAAGAGTATAAATTGAAAACGATTTTAACACCTTATTTTGAAGAATATGATTATATATTGATTGATACCCCTCCATCGGTTAATAAAGAGCTTATTAATTCTTTGATGATTGCTACTAAGGTTGTTATTCCTCTGCCTGCAGAACTTTGGGCAATTGAGAGTTATGAAATTTTGAAAAGTAAAATGCAGGAAATTATTAATGCTTATCAAAAACAGGATTTTAAAAATTATTATGTTATTCAGACTCTTTATGAAGAGAATAGAAAAATAAAAAAAGAATTTTTTTATAGTTTGCAGCAGCTTTATAAAGAATATGTTCCAATTAAGATTCATAGAAGTGCTGCTATTCAAAAAATGATTACTTATAGATTGGAACCTCAGAAAGGTGAAAGATATTATAATGAGTATGTAAGAGTTGCTGAAGTTATTGAAGGTGTCTATAATATGTAAATATTTGTAAGATAATTTGTAAAATATAAATATTTGTAAACCAGTTTACAAATATTTATATTTAGGAAACAGAAATGAAATTAGATATACTTGATACTATTAAAAGTAGGGTAGGAAGTGTAACTCAGGTTGAGGATAGTTCTGATAAAGAAAGAGCTATTTTGCGATATAGGCAACTTAAAGAGGAAATTAGAGCTCGGACCTTAGAGGAAGCTGTTAATAAAGTGGAATTGTCTAAAGCTTTATATGAAATAAAGAAAAATAAGTTATACAAATTTGATGGGTATGATAATTTTTATGAGTTTTGTTTGGATTATAAATTTAGTAGAACTATGATATATAGGTATGTCAAGATAGGGGCTTATTTGGAAAGAGAGAGTATAAGTGAGCAAGATATTATGCAAAGTTCTTTAAATAAAATTATTAATGACATAAGAGTTAAGAGAGATTCTTCATATTGTAAACCTGTTGTTGTTAAATTTAATTTAAAAGATAAAGAGAAACAATTAGTTCTTATAAAAAATAAACAAAAGCTTGAAAAATTTTTACTTAAATGTTTGTTGGATAATTGGGAATCGTTTATAGTATAGTATTTGTAGAAGTAGATTATATATTGTATAAATATGTATAAATAAATATAATGTTAGTTAATGATGTCAAGTGGGGGGTATAGTTTATTT
>NZ_AYOU01000065.1 GCF_000500065.1 Borrelia hispanica CRI
AAACCAACCATCTATTGTTGCACCAACAAGATTATCTCCTAATCCTACTCGTTTGAAGTAATTATATTTGTCTATCCCATTAGCATATTTGTTTTTATGTAAAACTTGTATATTATCAGAATAAATACGTAGAAACTCATCAAATCCTAAATTTTCTAATGCTTTTCCTTTTTTAATATGCAAATTATCTTTATATGGAACTTCTTTCCCAAAAAATTTAAGTACTCTACTTACAATTAATTCAGAAGCAGTATCAGCACCAAGAAATATACTCCCAACTTCACTAGCACCAAATCTTGTTAATCCTTCACGTTGAATAGAAAAATCTACTTTACTATTAAACTTGAAATATTCATTCTTTTTGATACCAGGTAATTTACGTCCTATTTTGCTCATTTTACTTACATTAGTTTGTTTATTATCAGAATCTACGGTTGGAACAAAAGATTCTAAACCTTTAATAACTGGTTGGGTGTATAAATTTTGTTGATTCATTTTTTTTACTCCCCTATTAATTACTTGATTATTAACTATAATTTCTTGTATATTTACTTTTGCAACATTATTTTTATTCATTTTTTATCTCCTCAATTAGGTTTAATATAAATAATATAATATAACAAAGAATTATTTTTGTCAATTTATTACTATATTATTCATATTTGTTATATATATTTTTGTTTTTTTTTTAATAAAAAAATTTTTATTAAAAATAGGTTTACTTTTTAATAACAATTGCGTTATTATAAATTCTAGTAAAACCTAATTGAGGAGATAAAAAATGAAAAGAATAAAGAAAAAAATCAATAAATACCAACACAAATTAATCGTTTTAATATCAACATTAAATTTTGTAAATTCTAAGTTTAAAAAATATAATCAAAATAAAATACTCTACTATTTTAATAATAACTTAAACAACAATGGTCAAAAAAAAGCTACACTCAAAACTCTACAAAGTTATTTATACAAACTAGAAAAAGAATTTCAAGTAACTAGTAACTATTACAGACATTTAGGAGAAAATTGCGGTACTGAAATTCACTATAAACTTAGATTTTCTAAAAAAGTATGTCACTATAAAATCAATAAACATTTTAAAGACAAAAAAGAAGACAGATTCCAACAACGTGCTAACTTATATCATCAACAAACATGCACTAATAATGGGAGTCTAAAGAAAAATGGGAGTGTAGAAAAATGGGAGTGTATTAATAATAATATTAATAATAATAATAATAATAATAAGAAGAAAGAGGTAGAAAAAACAGAAAGAGAAAAGGCACAGCTAGAAAAGTACATAAAGAAGTGTGAATTCAAAGATGATAAATATCTCTCAATTTTGAATTTAGAAACAACAAAAGAAATAAAAATAGCAAAGCTAATAGAACTGAAGAAAGAAGAGAATAGAATAGAAAGAGAACAAAATAAAAGCAATAAATTAGTAGAAAAACAAAAGGAATTAGAAAAGGCATTAGAAGAGACAAAGGAAGTATTAAAAAAAGAAGGATACAATGAGAAGCAATTAGAAACAGAGATACAAAAAGCGTATGAAAAGTATAAAGACAAGCCGCACTTTATTTTAGAGAGTAGTAAATACGGCGATTTAGGGCAGATAGTAAAGAGGATTAAGAAAACAGTTGAATGCAAGAAAAAAGACCAGAAAGAAGATCAGCAGCAGATTAGAAATAATATATTTAGTATACTGATAGATCAGTTGAAGAACAAAGTAGAGGTTAAAGTTTTAGCGCCAATATTGAAAGATTATTTAAACAAACAGAGTGATTTGAAATATAGTCAAGTATTTAATAATCATTATTACTATGAGATTTTAGAGATGGTAGAGGGCAAAGAGCATTTAAAAGTAGAAGAGTATGAAAAGATTGTTGATTAAGGATTTTTTATGGATAGTGTATTAGAGCGTCTTAAAGAAAAAAAAATAGAAATTGAAAAAAAGGTAGAAAATACAACAACAAGAGAAAAGTCTCTCTTTATTAAAATAGAAAATCAAAATAACAGAATATTGTATCACTTAAAAATAATGAAGGATATGTATCGATTTGGGGTTAATAGAAGCCAAAAGAATAAATTTTTTGTTTCATTTAGAGGATTATTCAATCAAGAAAAGATAGAATCATTTCATTTATTTTCTCTAAAAGAAGGAGATAAATTTTTAGGAATATTTTACGGTTCCAGGAAACCAATAAAAAATGTAGTTAGAAAGTATGAAGAAAATGGTATTATGAAAACGTCTACGTTTTCTAGAATACATTATATAGAATTTAGATTTAAAAAGGGAAGTGTATTTTGTTATTTAAGAGGATTTTCTTATTTAGTTAGAAAAGATAAAGCAGATTCAAAATATACTAAAACTTATATTGCAATACTTGAAACTTTAGAAAAACAAGTACATGAATTTTACAATAAAAAATTACCAAATGGAGGTATTATAAAAAAATGGATATCAAAAAACCTAAAGTAATAACAATTGCATCGATTAAAGGTGGTGTTGGGAAAAGTACGACTTGTTTAGCCTTTGCATTTTTACTATCCAGAACAAATAAAGTCTTAATCATAGATATGGATACTCAAGCATCGGTTACAAGCTATTATCAAGATAAAATACATGAGAACGATATAGATTTAAAAAATAGTAATATATATGAAGTTTTGGTTAATGAATTAGAAATTCAAAAAGCAGTTGTAAATCTTGATGATAACTTATTTTTAATACCAAGCTATTTAAGTTTACATAAACTTAATGAAGATACAATTGAATTTAAAGAATTATTACTTAAATCTATTTTAGCATGTTTTTGTAATAATTATGATTATATAATATTAGATACGGCACCCAGTTTTGATTTTATATCTAAAAACGCGTTATTAAGTAGTGATTGTATTATTGTTCCAATAATAGCAGAAAAATGGGCTGTAGAATGTTTAGATTTGTTTGATTTTTTCTTAGGTAAGTTAGGATTAAATCTACCTGTATTTTTACTTATAACAAGATTTAAAAAAAATAATACACATAAAGAATTTTTAAATTTAGTTAAGGATAGAAAAAATTTTTTAGGTATTATTTCAGAAAGAGAGGATTTGAATAGAGCTATAGCAAGCAATTCTACTTTTTCTTTAAAAAAAGATTATATTCATGAATATGAAAATGCTGTTAGTAAATTTTTAAGTGGAATTTAAAATTGTTTTAAGAAGTTTATTTAAAACTTTTAGTTATCCCAATTTGGGATAACTAAATAGTATTATTTATAACTTAAGGAGATATAAGGAGATAATTATGATAGTAAAGGTAAATAAAAGAAATTTAGAGAAAGTTGAGAATAATCAACGAGAATATTATGAAAATTTGAAAAGTAAATTAGTTAATAATTTTAGAAGAGAAATCTTTCATAAGATAGAAATTATTAAAATTTTAAAGGAAATAAAAGATAACGAATATTATAAGTTGGACGGATACAATAGTTTCAATTCATTTGCAAAAAATTATAGAATTGCACGAACTCAAGTATATGATTATATTAGAATAGGAAATGCAATAGAAGAAGGACTATTAGAAGAACAATTTGTTATTGAAAATGGGCTTGTCAATTCTTTATTGGCTTTGAGAGATAAAGATGGGATTAAGGTTAAAAAATCCAAAAAAAATCCAATAAAACCTCTGCGTTTTCAACTTAAAAGACAAGATAGTTATGATTTTTATAAAAAAAATGCTAAATTTACTGGTTTTTTAATGGATCAATTATTTCAATCTAAAAAAGATTTAATAGAAGAATTTTTAAAGGAATTTAAACGTTTAAGAGGTTAAGTGTAATAATTATTGATAAATAATTAAACATATAAATTTAAGTTGATTTTATTTTATATTTAGTGTACGATAACCATCGTTGATAGTAGTATTCTTCATTTTGGTACTACCTTCAGTTAGGTTCGTGCTAATCAAAGTATCAGAGCTTATTTAAAGGTTCATCGAAGAGTTTTTAATTAAGCTCTGAATTTTTATATTCAACTTTAGTAATCCAATGTTTCATTATTTTTATAGAAATTTTATAAATGGTTGACAAAAATAATTCTTTGTTATATTATATTATTTATATTAAACCTAATTGAGGAGATAAAAAATGAATAAAAATAATAATATGATAAAAAATCAATCAACAAATACAGTAGATGTAATAATAGATAAAATGAATTCAAGTAATATTGCAGAAGTATGGGAAACATACAAGATTATGCATAATCTTAAAAAGATAGATGCTTATTCAGAACGAGAAATTTTAACTTTATTACAAGTAAACAAATTAAATCCATTTAAGAAGGAAGCATACGTAATACCGTTCAATGGTCGTTATACAGTTGTAGTAGCATATCAAACATTGCTTATACGTGCATATGAAGCTGGATATAGTAAGTATGATCTTGACTTTGAAGAAAAATTGGTTAAATCAATTAAGATTGATTCTAAAGGTAATAAGGTGATACAAGAAGATTGGCAGTGTACAGCTGTTTTCAAATCAGATGATGGTAATCGTTATAGTTTTTCTGTTTTACTTAGTGAATATTTTAAGAACACACCTATTTGGAGAGAAAAGCCAGTATTCATGTTAAGAAAATGTGCTGTAAGTTGTTTATGTAGAACTTTACCAGGTTCAGGACTTGAGAGCATGCCATATATAAGAGAAGAATTAGAGGATATGGGTACTGTATTACAACAAGAATTACAAAGATCGGAAGAAATAAATAATTCAACACCTGAAGCAACAATTGAAATACAATCTGTTAATCATAATTCTGGAGAAGATATAAATAAATCTGTTCCTACTAAGTATTATTGTTATCAAAACTTACTAATAGCATCAAGAAATATGTATAGGTTTTTAAGTGATAAACCATTTAGTAGTTTGTCAGAAATAAACGATTATCTTGAGTCTGTTAAAGCGGGAGATGATTCTAAATTACTTGAATACTTTGATAAAAATAAAACGTTAAAGAGTATTGAGTATTGGTGTAATTTAATTAAAGAATACTTTACTAAAAGTAGTAGGGATTTAAGTAATCTTGA
>NZ_AYOU01000066.1 GCF_000500065.1 Borrelia hispanica CRI
AAACCAACCATCTATTGTTGCACCAACAAGATTATCTCCTAATCCTACTCGTTTGAAGTAATTATATTTGTCTATCCCATTAGCATATTTGTTTTTATGTAAAACTTGTATATTATCAGAATAAATACGTAGAAACTCATCAAATCCTAAATTTTCTAATGCTTTTCCTTTTTTAATATGCAAATTATCTTTATATGGAACTTCTTTCCCAAAAAATTTAAGTACTCTACTTACAATTAATTCAGAAGCAGTATCAGCACCAAGAAATATACTCCCAACTTCACTAGCACCAAATCTTGTTAATCCTTCACGTTGAATAGAAAAATCTACTTTACTATTAAACTTGAAATATTCATTCTTTTTGATACCAGGTAATTTACGTCCTATTTTGCTCATTTTACTTACATTAGTTTGTTTATTATTATCAGAATCTACGGTTGGAACAAAAGATTCTAAACCTTTAATAACTGGTTGGGTGTATAAATTTTGACAATTCATTTTTTTTACTCCATTATTAATTTTTGTAATATTATTTTTATTCATATTTGCCTCCTTCGTGGTTATACATAAATAAAAATATATAGCAAAAATTATAAATAACAAATATTTTTATTAAAAAAATATTTGTATAAGGTAAGAAAATATTAATTTACAAAATATGATATAAATTTTTAGATCTTTGTTAGAAACTTCTAAAAATTACTAACAAAGATCTAAAATCTTCATAGACGATCCACAAAGGATGCGTTTGAATAAACACATGCCATTAATAATAATAATAAAATACACCAATTTTAAAAGAATATCAACTATTACGAAATTCTTTTATAAACTCTTCTAGCCAATCCTTTTTACCTAAAAAAAGCCTATCCAATATAAACCCTGTAAGTTTTGAATTTTTTTTATAAAAATCATAACTTTCTTGATTCTTAAGTTGAAATCTTAATGGTTTTATTGGATTTTGTCTTGACTTCTTTATTATCCCATTTGTTTTAGTTTTAATATACCTTATAGAAGCTCTTATTCCATTAAGAGTAATAAAATCTTCTTCAAGTAATCCTGTTTCTATTGCCGTAGCTAATTTTATATATTCATAAGACTGAGTTTTTGCAAGTTTAAATTCCGATAAAAAATCTTTAAAAGACTTAAATCCTCCTTCTATATAAAGCTTTTTATCATTTATCTTCTTTAATACTTTCATAGTATCAATGATATTATATATTTCTGATTTAATATTATTTTTTAATTGTTTTACCAAATGATCAAATTCTTCTTTTCTTTGATTTTCATCATTTTTATCAAGGATATAATTTACATTATTATTCGAAATTCGCTTATTAATTTTTAAATCAAGTTTTTGATTGTTCATATTTTTCTCCTATATTATAATAAGTTCGGCACTCCGAACTTATTATATTTGCTATTTTTTAATTCACAACTTTAATAAAATAGAATCTAATATTTTGCTATATTCGATAATATAATCTTTCGTAAAATCAAACTTTTCGTTACAACATATTCTTTTATTCAAATCTTCTCTTTCGCTTATAGAACCTAAAAATCCATTTTTAACACTTACTATTTTCATTAAATGTTTATGTGTAATATTTTTTTTAAATCTTGTTATAATAATAAATATAGGTATACCCGCCACTTCTTTTACGAATTCCCTTAATGTTTCAAATCCTTCTACAGCCCATTTTTCTGCCGTCATTGGAGATACCACACAATGACTACTTATTAAAGCAAGTTTCAATGTAAAATTTCTTTTAGGATTAGTATCAATTATGACATAATCATAACTATCAATTATAGAATTTAATTTTGTCTTTAATGCAAATTCAATAGCTAAATGACGATTACTATAATAATAATCCCCATTCAATTCATCCACATTGATATAGCTAGGTATTAAATCTATATTATTTCCAATATTAATAACAGCATTGCTAAGTTCTAAACCATCTTTTATAACTTTATATATATTTGTTTTAGAGACATCAACATCCTGTGCTTCTAATTCGTCAAAATAGTAACTTGTAGTAGCGGCTTGATCATCCGTATCGATTAAAAGAACTCTATATTGATGCGACAATAAATTTGCAAATATTATTGAAGTCGTACTTTTGCCAACTCCACCTTTGAGACTTGCGATAGTAATTACTTTAGATTTTTTTCGATCCATTTGACTATATTTCCTTTTTTTGGTAATTCTTTACTATAAAATTCATATACTTCTCTTTCTAATCTCACAATAATCGCAAGTAAAGTTTGACAATATACAGTACCTATCTTTTTTCTATTAATCAAAGAAGAAATTCCTTTTATATAACAAAAAATACTACCTTTTTTAAATCGAAATTCTACATAATAAATTTTTGAAAAAGTGGATATTTTGAGAACCCCATTATCTTCATATCTTCTCATTACATTTTTTATGGGCTTTCTATATCCATAAAAAATACCTAAAAACTTGTCATCTTCTTTTAAATGAAACAGGTGAAATATACATCTCTTTCCTTTGAAAAGTTCGTTTAAAATGATAAAAAATTTATGATTTTTCTTTTTATCTATTCCAAAGATATAAAAATCTTTTGTGATTTTCGTATGATAAAGCGTTCTATTTCCTTTTTTTTCTATTTGAATGAATATAGAATTTTGTTTTTGTGATGTTTCATATATATTTGCCATAATTCTATTGTTTAAACCTCATTTTGGTCATTATAGACCTATTTAGTATAGGTTCTTTAATTTTTTAAATTTTTCAACCATTCTTGTGTTCTAATTATACTATCTTCATATCTCTTTTTATTCGCATTTTCTTCTATCTTATCCAGATATCTCATTGTTTTCCATTTTGCTACATTTTTTATCATATAGTTCGTGTCGATCGTTCTATTTCCTATTTCTTTTTTCTCTTCTTTTTTATTTTTTTTATTCTTTATTTTTTTATTATTAGTTATATTATGACTGACATTTTTAGTTGCATTTTTAGATTTATGAATATTCAGCCCTTTGTTTTTTAAGTAATATTTTTGTTGTGTTTCTTTTGTGAATTTGTATGTTTCATTTGCATCATGTTCAACTATTGCTTGTTTATCTTCAAGAAAACGTTTTAAATTTTTGAGACTGTATTTATTTGCTGCATATCTTATGTATGAGCCATTTCCTTCGCCCAATCTTAATAAAGTTTTTTTAATAATACCTTTATTACATAACAAGGCTAAATCTTTTCTAAGGGTTCTGAGTGTAATTATTTTGAGTTCGTCTTTAGCTAGAAAACGATTTAGTGTATTTAAAATACTGGTTTGATTGTATTTGATAGAATTCTTTTGAAAGAATTTAACTATTGATACTATTTTATAATATCTGTTGTGATATTTCTTTGATGGCTTTTCGTAGGATTTAACCTGACGACCTGTATTTTGCATTCATTTTCTCCTTTGTAGATATTAATAATATCTATATTAACGCAATAATCATTAAAAAGTAAACCTTTAATTTATATAGAAATTGTTTTTATATAAAATTAACAAAAATATTATAACAAATACTTTAATAAATTCAATTTTTGTTATATATTTATATATAACCACGAAGGAGATTAAATATGAATAAAAACAATAATATATTAAAAAATCAATCAACAAATACAGTAGATGTAATAATAGATAAAATGAATTCAAGTAATATTGCAGAAGTATGGGAAACATACAAGATTATGCATAATCTTAACAAGATAGATGCTTATTCAGAACGAGAAATTTTAACTTTATTACAAGTAAATAAATTAAATCCATTTAAGAAGGAAGCATACATAATACCATTCAATGGACGTTATACAGTTGTAGTAGCATATCAAACATTGCTTATACGTGCATATGAAGCTGGATATAGCAAGTATGATCTTGACTTTGAAGAAAAATTGGTTAAATCAATTAAGATTGATTCTAAAGGTAATAAGGTGATACAAGAAGATTGGCAGTGTACAGCTTTTTTCAAATCAGATGATGGTAATCGTTATAGTTTTTCTGTTTTACTTAGTGAATATTATAAGAACACACCTATTTGGAGAGAAAAGCCAGTATTCATGTTAAGAAAATGTGCTGTAAGTTGTTTATGTAGAACTTTACCAGGTTCAGGACTTGA
>NZ_AYOU01000067.1 GCF_000500065.1 Borrelia hispanica CRI
AAGAACTAGTAAAAATTTATGACTTAAACATAAGTGATGTAAAAGGCTTATCAAAGCTTTATACAAATGCTGATCTTAATTTTGAAATTAAAGATAGAATATCGTTAGATGATACATTCTTTGAAATTATTAAGATTGATTCTAGCGTTGGCTATCAGACACTAATTTTAAGGAATATCAAATGGATATAGACATTGAACTTGAAATTGGTTGGTTTGATGTACGTTCAAAAGAAGCACGTATGCATGAAAAGGGAAGTCATAAACTTCCAATACGTAAACATTTAACCAAAATAGCCAATTTATCTGAATTTCAAGAATATGTTAATACCGATTACATGAGAAGTGAATTTAATAAGAGCATAGAGAATGGCATGAATGCATTTGGAATTGCATTTATCAATTACTATAAGAATTATGTCTTATCATCTAAAATTACGCCTAAACTATCTCCAAAAACAATTGCTTTAAAGAGAAATAAAGGAAGCAAAACTCCAGAAATACCACTTATTGATACAGGACTTATGCTTAATTCAATTGAATATAGGATAAATAAATGATTCTAGATATTACTACTGTTGAAAAATGCTTAATATCAACTCTAAAAGAGTTTATCAAATTTGCAAGTATTTATAATCTTGATGTTGGTATTATAAATACATATAACCATCCATACATGTCTCAATATACAATAAATAATTCAAATATAATTGCTGTGCATTTTAATAATATTGATGGTCTCTTTAATCATAATTCAAGAACAGGTGTATTTTATAATAATGTCAACGAATTTGCTATCAATTTTCAACTATATTTTATGGCATTAACGAACAATTCAAACAAAGATGCATATGAAAGACTTATGTTACTTTATACATTATTTAGTGACTTCTTATATGACTTTGCAACTCAAAGCTTTACTTTTACACCTGAAGATAATGACTACCAAATAAATTTGAAATTTTATATTCACCATACAACAAATATGCAAAACAATGGTCTCCTTGACATAAATAGCAATCATAGCAACTTAACTTATTGTTTAAGTCAAGGATTTAGAGCAAATATACAAATAGAAGAAGAAAAAATTAAGGAGAAAAATAATGCCAGCTGATACAATTAGTGTTAATTTAACGCATTCTAGATTGGATCTAAATCAAGTAAGTTATTATACACCACTACTTGTCTATAAATGTTCAAAAATTAAACTTAATACTACATCACCAAAATATAAAATATTATATTTAAATATAAATGATTATGAACAAGCAATTGATGCACTTGAAAAAGAAGGTAGCAATGGTGACGATGAATTTAATAAAGAAAAAGAATATTTAAAACAAGCAATTCAA
>NZ_AYOU01000068.1 GCF_000500065.1 Borrelia hispanica CRI
AAACTATAACTATGATTAATATCATAATAATCATAATGATCCGTAATTAACTTAAACCTATCTTTAATAGCACGTTTACCTGAATTTAACGCAAATATATTCTTGCCTAATCTATACACAATATTATCTGTTAATTCAAAATCAATAGATAACTTACCAAATATATCTTTAAGAACATCCTTATCTTGTTTAGTAAGTGCATATAATTCTTTAGTATGCTCTTTCTCTTTCTTCTCTATTTCTGTTTGCTTAGATTGAATATCAACTAAATGTTTCTCCAAAAGTTCTCGCTCTTCAGCACCAATATTTAAATTAACAATATTTAGAAAATTTACAAATTCATCTTTATAATTTAATTCTGCTAATTCTGAACAAAATTTACTATCTTGTAGTAATAGTTTTATATGATTAGTTAAATCTTCTATATCAATATTTGCAAGTTCAATAGATTTGTCATTCTTTACAAGATTACAAATACGCCCAACTTCCATATCCAATGCAGAAATATAAACCATCACTTTTGCTATAAAGCTATCATTCCTCTCTATAACACAATTAACAGGCTCATCTCCAATTAAAAAGAATAGGTTGCATTTTGATAATCCAGTACATGCAAGTTGTATCTGTGCTTGAACATAATATTTAAAGAAATATTTACTTTCTAAAAAATTACCTGTTTGATTATATTCTGTAATAGCTGATGTTAAATAATTACTATCACTACATTTAATCTCTAATAGTTCTGTTTCACCTTGATTATTTACAAACCAACCATCTATTGTTGCACCAACAAGATTATCTCCTCTACCTACTCGTTTGAAGTAATTATATTTGTCTATCCCATTAGCATATTTGTTTTTGTGTAAAATTTGTATATTATCAGAATAAGTACGTAGAAATTCAGCAAATCCTAAATTTTCTAATGCTTTTCCTTTTTTAATATGCAAATTATCTTTATATGAAACTTCTTTCCCAAAAAATTTAAGTACTCTACTTACAATTAATTCAGAAGCAGCATCAGCACCAAGAAATATACTACCAACTTCACTAGCACCAAATCTTGTTAATGTCCCACGTTGAATAGAAAAATCTACTTTACTATTAAACTTGAAATATTCATTCTTTTTGATACCAGGTAATTTACGTCCTATTTTGCTCATTTTACTTACATTAGTTTGTTTGTTATTATCAGAATCTACGGTTGGAACAAAAGATTCTAAACCTTTAATAACTTGTTGGGTGTATAAATTTTGTTGATTCATTTTTTTTACTCCATTATTAATTTTTGTACTATTATTTTTATTCATAATAATTTAACTCCTTTTATGATTTCATCATTATAAATTATATATCAAAAAAATATATTTAGCAAAAAAATATTAAAAATATTTACAAAAAAATATCTAAATTACTATCAAATATAATAATTTAGATTAAATATCAAGTATATAATATTATTTAATTAATAAAAAACATAAAAATATGGCTTAGTTAAAAACTCTTAACAGAATCCTTAACTAAGCCATAATATCTTTATAGCACAATCATAAAAGTGATTGCAAATGAGCAATACTTAATAATGGATTATATCACTTTTATAAATAAAATCAATCCAATACTAACAAATACTCGTTATTTTTTAATATCCTGCAAATATTTTAATCATTATTAATTTATAAATATCTATTTATTACAGCAAAAATAATTTTTTAATAATCCAACAAGATTATTCTCACTTTTAAAAAGTAAAGTCATAGTTATAAAGCAAAATGAAATCTACTGCTATCCTAGCAAAACACCATTTAAAATTACTTATAAATACTTCTTATCATTCTCCTTTTAATTCTTTATACTTTTTTATAATCCTATTAAGTAAATCTTTCTGATTTTCAAAAAGTTCATCTAAAATAAACGACGTGAGTTTTGAATTTTTTTTATAAAAATCATAACTTTCTTGATTCTTAAGTTGAAATCTTAATGGTTTTATTGGATTTATTCGGGACTTTTTTACTGAATCTGCATTATTTTTTCTTAAAAAGATTATGGTTTCTTTTATTCCATTTTCTAACAAAAAAAGTTCTTCTATCACCCCACTTTCTATAGCCGATGCTATCTTCAAATATTCATAAGTTTGACTTTTAGCTAATTTATAATCTTTTATAAAAGCATCGAAACTTTTATAACCATCAAGTTTATAGTATGCATTATCTTTTATTTCTTTTAAAATTTTCATACTTTCTATTTTATTATATATCTCCTTTTGAAAATTAGATTTTAATTGTTCTTTTAATAGATTATAATGTTTCAATATTTCATCTTTATTTTTCAATTCATTTTTTATTTCTTTTTTTGATATTATCCTATCATTTATTTTTATTCCTATACTCATAATTAATCTCCTTTATATCATTAAAAATATAAAATTATCAAAATAGCATCTTTTTACTAATGCAAATTTCAAATAGAAAATTAGTCCGACTATCGGACTAATTTTCTATTTTTGAAACAAAATTTCCAAAAACACTTAAATACTCCTTTATATAATCTTTGTCTAGATCAAAGGTGTCATTTTTCGCTATCCTTCGATTTAAGTCTTCTCGTTCAGATATCATGCCTAAAAACTTATCTTTTTGTTGTAATCTTTCTAATAAATCCTTATGAGTTTTATTTTTTTTAAATTTTGTTACAAACAAAAATATCTGTGGTCTCAAATTTAATTTATCTACAAAAAATTCCAATAATTGTAAACTCTCTATAGTCCACTTTTCTGCTGTCATAGGAACTATAATGTATTTACTAATAACTAAAGCATTAGATAATGTAGAATCCAAATGAGGATTAGTATCAACTATGATAAAATCATACTTAAATTTTAAATACCTAAAACTATTTTTTAATCTATGCTCTTTATATGGTAACGTTTCTTCACTAAATGAATGCAAACTTAAATAACTTGGTAATAAATCAAGTTGAGTATCAACATTGATAATTGTATCATTTATTAATTGATTTCCCTTTAAAACCTCATATATATTTTTTTCAAGCAAATCAAATTCATCTTCTACTATTTTTTTATAGAAATAACTAGTAACAGATGCCTGAGTATCCATATCTATTAAAAGCACTTTATGTTTCTTTGATAATAAGGTTGCAAGTATTATTGCGCTTGTACTTTTACCCACACCACCTTTAATCGATGCAATTGTTATTATTTTTGGTTTTTTCTTATCCATTTAGTTATAAGACCCCCTTCCAAAAATTTCTTTCCATAAAATTCATACACTTCTTTCTCCAAACCTATTAATAGTTTGATCAAAGATCTATAATACCGTCTATAAACTCTATCTTTTTTAAGCAAATAAGCAATTCCTTTTAGATAGCAGAAAACGCTTCCTTTTCTAAATCTAAACTCTATGTAATATATTTTTGAAAATGAAACTGTCTTAGTAATACCATTTTCTTCATATCTTTTAACAATACTTTTTATTGGCTTTCTATACCCATAATAAATACCTAAAAATTTATCTCCTTCTTTTATAGAAAAAAGTCTAAAATATTCTGCTTTTTCTTCGTTAAACAATCCTTTAAACGATATAAAAAAACCATGCTTTCGGTTTTTATAAATTCCAAATGTGTATAAATCTTTCATGATTTTAGTATGGTATATTCTTTTACCTTCGATTTCTTCTATCTTAATAAAAAGAGATTTTTTCTCTTTTGGTATCAATTTTACTTTTTTTTTTTCTAAAATATTTAATTCATGCTCCATAATAAATCCTTAAGTTACAGCTTTATTAAATTCAGAGTGTTTTAAATGTTCCTTCTGGTTTTCTATCAAATCTAAAAGTTCATAGTAATACTGGTTATTAAATACCTTTTTATATTCTAATTTCTCTTGCCTTTTTAAATACTCTTTCAATTTTGGTATGAGAATTTCTATCTTTACTTTTTGTCTCAATTGATCAAGTAGTATGCTAAATATATTGTTTTTAAGATCTTCATATTGTGATTTCAGATTTTCTGTTTTTTTGACCGTCTTCTTTAAATTCGCAACAATGACGCTCAAATCCCCATATCTCTCTTGTTCTATAATAAAATGGGGCTTGGGTCTATATTTTTCATATATAGACCCCATCTTGGCTTCTAAATCTGCACTATCATATCCTTCATTTTTTAATTCCGTTACTACACTTTCTAACACCAATGAAAGCTTCTCTTGTTTCTCTTTCAATGTTACGCATCTTTTATCTTCTCCCCTTTTAGTATCTCCAATATAGCATCTCTCTATTGCATTCTCAGCATTCTTCAGTTTCCTCAATAAGTCAACTTTTACTTCTTTTTCTAAATTAAGTTTAAGAATATTATAGAAGAATCTCGTCTTAAAATTACATTTATTTGCATATTTCTTCAATTGAAAATCTTCGATTTGACTTGTACACTTTTCTTCTTTTTTATTCTTATTATATTTATTATATAAAGACTCCGCTTTTTCTACACTCCCCTCTTTATTGAATTTGCTTTTAAAATGTTCATTAACGCGCTTTTGGAATCTTTTTTCTTTTTTTATTTTGAAACTTTTATTTATTAATCTATTACATTCTTTTTTGTTGTATTTGAGTTCATAATAAACTTCAGTACCCATATTAATTCCTAAATGTTGATAATAGTTATTTGTTACTT
>NZ_AYOU01000069.1 GCF_000500065.1 Borrelia hispanica CRI
TCTTTAAGAGATTCTGTTTTTGGAAGTGTTGGTTCTTCTATTAATGAAGCAATAGTAGTACAAGAAATTATAAGGAAAAGAGAAATTAATCTTGATAATAGAATTATCTTTTGAATTTTCATATTAAGCCTCCTTTAATATCTTTATATAAGAATTCATAATCTTATTTCTTTTATTTCTAAGTTGAGATATATATTTTGCAGTTTCTTCTTGATTATAATACTCTTCAGAATTTTTTATTATTTCAATATTGATTCTTATAATCTCTTCAAGTTCAGATAATAGTTTAATAGCTTC
>NZ_AYOU01000070.1 GCF_000500065.1 Borrelia hispanica CRI
AAAAAGATATTTGTATAAGTAGATGTATTTTTATCATTATTATTTTTTTGTAGAAGTTCTGTAAATTTATTTAGTATATCAATACCTATTTTTGCCGTACTTAAATTCATTTATAGTTCTCTCCTAATAATTTTGTAATATTTATGATTTTGTATGATTTTTTGGATTTGAGGGAGCATTAATGCTCCCATCCATTTTTGTTTGTTTCGGATATCCTGTTTTGTTGTAGGTGCATAAGGCATTGCACCATTTTCGGATGGAGTTTGCAAGTACCGTAGTTTTCAACTTGCGTTCCTATCCATAATTGCCTAAGAATAAATATATAGCAAAAACAAAATATTATCAAGTAAAAAACAAATTTTTTGTAATTTTTTAGTAGCTGAAAAAAAATTATTGCAGTCCAATATTACTTGGACTGTAATAACCTTTTACCAAATATCATAAATCTTCGCCTTTGTCTTTGCTTTTAAACTTGGTAACTAAGATGTTAATAATATCTTTAGTTATTGGTTTAAGAAGAAAAACAAATAATGAACCCATACCTAAAATGAATAGAGAAATAATAATCAATTTACCCCCGTCAATATTAAGTAAAAGTTCCAATAAAGCATTGAGACTTTGCATAATCCTTTAACCTCACTTTTTATAATAAATGGTATAGTTAAATATATAGCAAAAACATAAATATAGCAAAGGAAATAGGAATTATAATTTAAGGAGCAAGGGATTACCCCCAACGTTTTTTTGCATGTACCAACCTTCTAAAATATTTAATCTCAGACCTGTTCCGCCATTCACACTTGAAAGTTGAAATAACGTTCTTTTTGAAGAATAGCCGCTGTATTTTATATTAACAATTTTATTAGCTTGAGAAGTTGAACTAGATATTGCTTCAACTTTGACAATTAAGTAAATAGGTTTATCATCATATGAGCTGTCTGTTTGTATGGTAATTTCAGAATTTTGATTTGTTTGTGACGAATCTGACAAGTCAAAAACATAACGACCATATTTTAAACTCGACATATACACGGTTTTGGTATATTCCCCAGAATATTGTCTTTCTGGTTTTATTATAGTAGTACTAGTTGCACTGAAGCTACCGCTAATACCGGTAAGATGTTCTTGAACCTTTATTTTTTTCAAAGAAGAATAGTAAAGTCCTAGAAAATAAGTATTTGTATTCAATGTGTCTTGTTGTGATAAATCATATTCAAGTTTATTAGTAACTTTACTAAGAATAGAATCCATAACACTGGATTCATTATTTTTGAGTTTTTCTATAACTTTTTGATAAGCTTGATTTATAAAGTTTGTATTTTGTAATAATTCATTTGCAATTAGAGTTTGTATTATTTGCTTAAAATCATCGACTCCTTCGCCTTGAACGAATGTTTTTTTATGCAATTCTTTACGAAAGTCATCAAAAGTAATTGCATGACAACTAGAAAAGCCATCATCTAAAACCAATAGATCAGAGGGGTCAGTTGAGGTTCTTCTATTGAGGTTTCTAATTTCTATTGTATCATCATGTCTTACGACGGTATCTTGTTCAGGACTTTCTTGATTAGTCATAAAATCTCCTTATTTATTATCCTTTAAATTCTCTGACGTATTCATTCTTATAGTTTTGTATTTTAAGTATTCTTCCAATAGGAATGAGTTTTTTGATAAATGCGTAAATAGAGTTTTCATATCCTTTAGGAAGTAAAGTTATAATCCATGCTTTTTTAAGAATGCGTTCATTTTCTTTAGTTTTGAATATAATTTTTTTATGAGGTGTAGTGTCTTTTTTTGACTTACTACCAACAATAAATGCTATAACATTAGTTTTAATATCGCTTTT
>NZ_AYOU01000071.1 GCF_000500065.1 Borrelia hispanica CRI
GGTATTGAAGATACGTTAGATAATCTAAAAGTAGAACTCAAAGAAGCACTATTGAATTGTATCATAAGTTACAGATTCAATGGTGTTGGCTATATTTTGGTTAAAACAGCAGGAGATGATAATCTTGACTTAGAAATTAATTCAGAATTACCAATTGGATTTGTGTATTTAGATTTTAGTTGTGTGCGAGATAGGGGTTCTAAGTCTTCTTATGTCATATATTCATTCAAAGAAGAGGATGATGAGGGAGTTTTAGTTAGAAAAGAAGTAAAGATCCATAAGAGTCGTTTGATYATATATGAGAATTAYGACTATATTTTGGGTTCATATACKCCATGTTATACSCAAAGTTTTCTTCTAAATGTAGTTCTTTTTGAGACTATCTATCAAGAGATAGATAGAAGGATTCGAAACTACAATTTTTTGTTTTACAAAGACGAGTCTTTAGCAGAGATTAATGATGCAATAAGTAAAGCATCTTTGCAATTTAATTTACTTACCAAAAGCAATAAAGATAATAGTTCTGGTATGTTCACAAAGTTGTTTAGACGCAATTCTGATGATGGTAGTGTTGATAATAGTGGTGATGAGAGTGTAAAGAAGGGTACCAATATCTTGAATGCACTAAACAATGATTTGTCCCTCGAACTTGAGAGACTAAAATCCAAYTTGAATAATGATGGGATATTYTATTCTGGAAGTGAGTCTGCACATTTAGAAGTTATGAAATATGAACTTACTTTTTTGAAAGATACTTTAGAACTTGTAAAAGCAAAAATAGGAGCAGATACTAAAGAACCATTAACTAGGAGTTTCAATGAACAAACTAAAGGTCTTGGCAATGATGGTAAAGGAGACCGAAGTAATTATTATGATTTTTTGAAGGGGGTGCAAGAACGGATTGAAATTGCGGTAAATCAGAAGCTTAATCAATATTTTGGTCTTGATATGAGATT
>NZ_AYOU01000072.1 GCF_000500065.1 Borrelia hispanica CRI
TTTCAAGTACTCGATCTAAGACACTATTAAGAGTAGTTTTACAAATGGTTATTTTATTATCACTATCAAACTCTTTTGGATTATCTTTAATATTTTCCCATTTTTGTCTCATCTTACATACATTAGCTCGTGAAACACAAAGCTCTTTCGCTATTTCAGCATCATTTAATCGACCTTCTTCAAAATACATGGCATAATCTTCATATGCTCTTTTTACTTTATTCATATCTCTTCAACCTTATAATTTAACAAAAATTAATTTAGTTTAACATAAACTCTATAACAAAATAACAATTTTACAAAACCAACAAATATTTACAATAAGTTATACCACATAACAATAATCGCTATATATTTTAAAATCACAAATATCTATTAAAATGAGGAGGTTTTATATGAAAATAACCAATTTTACTTTGATTTTATTACTATTAATGAATAGTTGTGAACAAGATAATAATACAAATAAAGGAATTAAGAGCAGAAATAAAAGAGACTTAGAACAACAAGTAGAAGCACAAAAAACGCCTGAAGAAGACTTGAGAGAAAAGTTAAGTGAAAGTCAAAAACAGGGTCTAGATTTTTTAAAAGAAGCTTTAAGTAGTGAGAATATGTTCACACAACTTGTACTCCTGAATGAATCCAATATAAAAGATGCCCTCGATCACATTCAATCAGAACTTGCAAAGTGCACAGGAAATAATGCATCTGAACAAAAAAAAACATTCAAAACTGTAATAAATGGATATTTCAGCAAAATGGATAATGAAACATTGAAAGGCATTAAAGACCAAGCAACAAGCAATTGCGATCAAAACGCACAATAAAACCATCAATCTATAAAACAAATTTCATAAACAGAATTTAAAAACAAGATTTAAGAAAGAAAGTATACAGATTTTCATACAAGTAAAAGGATAAATAAAAAGATTTAAAAAAAGGAATAAGTAAACAAAATGTTAACTTGAAGTTAACAGAGAAAGACAAGTTAAAAAAAGAAGAGAGATATCTCTCATTGCAAATAGGGAAGTCTTTAAAATAAAATCTAGAAAGAATAGAGACTAAATTTTTAAGTATTTGTTAAAGCTACCACAAAGTTTCCTAGATATTTTGTGCTGCACCCTTAAATATCAGCCCTTCTGATTAAAATACATACCCTACACATTAAATTTTGCATACAATGGAGAGACATATAATTTGACATAAATTAAGAGTATTTGCTAACATATTTATACATAATTTTACTTATTTTTATAGCATTTAGTTAACATATAAATTACATGAAAGAACATGAAATATTAAAAGCAAAAATCAAAGAACTAAAGAAACAAAATTCAATATTACTTAAAGAAACAAGGCAATATAAGAAAGAATTATTACAAACCAAAAGCAATACTAAATCTAAATCAATACCAATAAGATTTTATTTAAATGATAAGACCATAAGATTAGTAAAGAAAAGTATAGACAAACTTAAACAAATAGACCCAATCTCAGGATGGTTTGTTCATATACTCTCAATTACAGGTTGTAGAGGAATAGAAATTCAAAATATAAGACTTGATGACATAGTAAGAGAAGAAAATAATAATGGTGATGTGTTTTATAGTTTACGTGTAAATGTAGCTAAGAAGCGAACCAGTATTTGCATTAGAGAAGTAGTAATAAGTAAATCTGAATTTGAATCTATAGAAGAAATTCATAAACTTCATTTTAAAAATAAAGGACAAGATTCAAGACGTACTTATCTATTTCAAAAAAGTAAACATCGCTTTAAAGATAATAGAATAAATATAAGTGAGATATCAAAACAATTTAAAGAATTATTAACAAAATCAGGATTTAAATATCGTAAATCACTACATATATGTAGAAATATATTTATTGCAACACTTAAAAGTAAAGGGTACAACTCATTTGAAATTAAAGAATTAATGAAATATGCATCAACAGCTGAAATTGATAATGTTTATGGCCTCTCAAAAGCAAGTAAATTAAAAGCATATCATGATATTAAAGATGGTTTTAAATAATATCAATTTACATTGTATATTCCATATATTGCTATATGATCTATACAAACATAATATTAAATCAATATATTACTACAAACTAACAAAAAGAAGTTACAATTCTCTTTGTTAGAATTTTTTATTTTAGAAATAAAGGTTATACATAGGTTGAAGATAATTCAACACGTAGATATTAGCTATTATACAATTCAACTTAACAAAAATCAAGATTTGACATAATAAAAAATGTATGTTTCTTTTTATTATTCATTGGGGGAACATATAAAATCAAAAACATACATCATAAAGGTTAAAAAGAAATAATCTAAGACATACATAGTATACAATCAAATTTAGCAAAAATCAATATTTAACATAATAATATAAGCATAAAAAAAAAGGCATATAGCCTTTTAATAATAATACCAATAATGGAGATAATAAATTGGGAATTCATATTTTTCTAAATATACGCTTAGATTTAAGATGATATTCTTGTCCTCTATCTTTAAGAAAAAGAGGATCATATAAAACTTCTGTATTATTTGTTGCCATAAAATGGGACCCAATATTATTCTTTAATTTAACTTCACTTATCTCAAATTCATCCTTTAAACATTTATAAGATTTATCTTCAACACGAACATCTCTTTTAACGCCGAAGAAACTTAAGATTTTACATGGATTTAAAATATAACAATTAATCCCCATATAACCTAATCTAACAAATTGATAATAATTATTATTAATATCATTAAAGTCAAATTTGTTCTTTGTAAGTGATGATATGTAATAATGCAAAGATAAAAAGTAACAACCCCAACGTCTAATCTCTTCAACAAATCTTTTATCATTTTGTTGTAATTTCATATATCATTTAACCTCCTATATAATCCA
The DNA here is from genome assembly GCF_000500065.1 of Borrelia hispanica CRI. Lineage (NCBI taxonomy): Bacteria > Pseudomonadati > Spirochaetota > Spirochaetia > Spirochaetales > Borreliaceae > Borrelia > Borrelia hispanica. Next base: position 2,910 of record NZ_AYOU01000072.1, read on the forward strand.
AAACTCATTTATAAACTTCTAAAAAGGAATATCTTCATTGAATTCACAAGCAGAATCAGGAACAGGAGTAGGAGTAGGAATATCAACTTTAGGATTATGATACTTACTATCCCCACCAAACAATCTCAGTTGATCTACAAAAATAATGCTTTTAATTTTAT
>NZ_AYOU01000073.1 GCF_000500065.1 Borrelia hispanica CRI
GTTTAAGAAATATTATTAAAAAATATGTTTATGACTATCATATAACAAAAGAATACAATGAATATTTAGGTAATTTGTCTTGTGATCTCCAAAGAATGGAAATCAGACGTAGGCTTTATGATGATGGGTGTTTTGATGTCTGACATTAATAATATCACATTATCAGGACGTTTAGTTAGAGATTCACTTTTATCTTATAGTAGTACAAATTTAGCTATATTAAATTTTGCTATAGCTAATAATATTAAAGTTAAAAGAGAAGGTGAGTGGAGAGATAATGCCCAATTTTTTAATTGTGTATTATTTGGTAAGCGAGCAGAAACTCTTCTTCATTTTCTTCTTAAAGGCAAGCAAGTTGTTGTTCAAGGGTCTATGAGACATGAGTATTATAAGGATAAACATAGTGGAATTGATAAAATTAAAAGCATTATTTTTGTAGATCAACTGAGATTGTTTGGTGGGGGTAGTAAGTATCATAATCCTAAAGTTGATATTCCTGTTCCTATTCCTACTCCTGTTCCTGATCCTGCTTGTGAATTTAATGAAGATATTCCTTTTTAGAAGTTTATGAATGAGGTTTGGATTATATAGGAGGTTAAATGATATATGAAATTAAGACAAACTGATAATAGATTTATTGAAGAGATTAGACGTTGGGGTTGTTACTTTTTATCTTTGCATTATTACATATCATCACTTACAAAGAACAAATTTGACTTTAATGATATTAATAATAATTATTATCAATTTGTTAGTTTAGGTTATATGAGGATTAATTGTTATATTTTAAATCCATGTAGAATTTTGAGTGTTTTTGGAATTAAACGAGATGTTCGTATTGAGGATAAATCTTATAAATGTTTAAAGGATGAATTTGAGATAAGTGAAGTTAATATAAAAAATATTGCAGGAGCCCATTTTATGGCAACAAATAATACAGAAGTTTTATATGATCCTCTTTATCTTAAAGATAGAGGGCAAGAATATCATCTTAAATCTAAGAGTATATTTAGAAAAATATAGTTTACTCCATATATGTTTATTTTATTAAAAGGCTATATGCCTTTTTTTTATGCTTATTTATTATGTCAAATCTTGATTTTTGATAAAATTAATTATATTATCATATAATAGCTATTTGTTAAATTACTTTTAACCTTTATTTCTAAAATAAAAAATTCTAACAAAAAGAATATAACTTCTTTTTGTTAGTTTTATTATAGTAATATGTTGATTTAATATTATGTTTGTATAGATCATATAGCAATATATGGAATATACAATGTAAATTGATATTATTTAAAACATCTTTAATATCATGATATGCTTTTAATTTACTTGCTTTAGAAAGACCATAAACATTATCTATTTCAGCTGTTTATGCATATTTCATTAATTCTTTAATTTCAAATGAATTGTATCCTTTACTTTTAAGTGTTGCAATAAATATATTTCTACATATATGTAGTGATTTACGATGTTTAAATCCTGATTTTGTAAGTAATTCTTTAAATTGTTTTGAAATCTCACTTATATTTATTCTATTATCTTTAAAGCGATGTTTACTTTTTTGAAATAGATAAGTACGTCTTGAATCTTGTCCTTTATTTTTAAAATGAAGTTTATGAATTTCTTCTATAGATTCAAATTCAGATTTACTTATTACTACTTCTCTAATGCAAATACTGGTTCGCTTCTTAGCTACATTTACACGTAAACTATAAAATATATCACCATTATTATTTTCTTCTCTTACTATGTCATCAAGCCTTGTATTTTGAATTTCTACTCCTCTACAACTTGTAATTGAGAGTATATGAACAAACCATCCTGAGATTGGATCTATTTGTTTAAGTTTGTCAATACTTTTCTTTACCAATCTTATGGTCTTATCATTTAAATAAAATCTTATTGGTATTGATTTAGATTTAGGATTGCCTTTGGTTTGTAATAATTCTTTCTTATATTGCCTTGTTTCTTTAAGTAATATTGAATTTTGTTTCTTTAGTTCTTTGATTTTTGCTTTTAATATTTCATATTCTTTCATGTAATTTATCTGTTAACTAAATGCTATAAAAATAAGTAAAATTATGTATAAATATGTTAGCAAATACTCTTAATTTATGTCAAATTATATGTCTTTCCATTGTATGCAAAATTTAATGTTTAAAGTATGTGTTTTAATCAGAAGAGCTGATATTTAAGGGTGCAGCACAAAATATCTAGTAAACTTTGTGGTAGCTTTAACAAATACTTAAAAATTTGCTGTCTATTCTTTCTAGATTTCATTTTAACAATCCATCTGTTTGCAATGAGAGATATTTCTTTCCTTTTTTTAAATCCCACTTCTGTGTTAACTTTAAGTTAACATTTTGTTTACTTATACCTTTTTTAAATCTTTTTATTTATACTTTTACTTTTATGAAAATATCTTGGTACTTTCTTTCTTAAATCTTGTTTTTAAATTCTGTTGATGGTCTGATTAATTATTTCCACAAGTGCTATTTGATTGTCCTTTCAAATTATCTAAGCCCTCTTTCAAAGCACCCTTTACTACTTCTTTAAATGTGTTTTTTTACCAGCTGCGTCATCTCCTGTGCACTTTGCAAGTTCTGATTGAATGTGATCAAGAGCATCTTTTATTTTAGATTCGTCTTCATTTAAAAATTTATT
>NZ_AYOU01000074.1 GCF_000500065.1 Borrelia hispanica CRI
CAATATAAAGAGTATTAACATTTAAATTCTCCATTATTATCTTTATTGTATTCATAACATATGGATCAACAGCTGGTTTTTGCTCTTGAAATATAAATGCATAATACTTATCCGACACCTTCTCTAAAACACAAAGAGCAGTATTATCTCCTCCACTACTATATGCTGGATCTAAATAAGCTATAGGACTTTTAAATTCATACTCTTTAATAATATTAATATTACTAAATATCGCATCATTATTTGCAACCCATTCTCCTAGTAATACACTGGCTTTATATGTTGGAAAGTCTTTATAAAGTTCTTCTTGGGTCTTTATAAATTCCTTTGAAATTGCCTCATTATCATATGTCGTAAAATTATATGTAGAATATATCGTGTTATTATCAATATAATCTGTTTTAAAATAATGCTCCGGATGATCAGGATTAGTATCAAAAACAATAAACTCTGGTTTTATTCTTAGTCTCTTAAGCGCTTCTTTTAATGTCTCTTTATGCAGCGTTGTTGCTTCATTAACATAAATAACAGCAGAATTCGATCCTCTAAATCTTTCAAAATCTCTTATTTTATCACCACCATATAAATTAACCCTTAAAGAATTGATTTCAAAATATGACGTATTTGAATATTTGGGAACAAAAGGTATTTTAAGCATATTAGCAAGCTTTTTAAACTGGCCTGTAACATTAATTTCTAATGCCTTCTGTGAGTTGCCTAATATAAAATTATTGGTATCTTGACTATAAAGATGCCTATTTTTAAGTAAAGTTTTTAAGAATAAATAACAAGCCAAAAATGTTTTACCACTTGCAATTCCACCTGATAAAATAACTTTGTTTTGATTATTCTTTTCAATATCATTTAACACTTTACGTTGTTTCTTAGTCAAAAATTTATTTTCAAAGCTTTTAAAATCAACAACTACTGGTTTTGGTTTAATAAAAGATGCAATATCAATACCAAATTCACGCTTATATTCCCTTTGCATAGACTTAAAAATGCTACTACTGTATATATCCATTTACTTATCCTTCAAACTTAAATCTACTCTCATCTAAGTCTGCGATTTTGAGTTTCTTCATTGTTTCATAACATAACTTCATTGTTTTATCTTCTTTCTCACGTTTTAAATCTTTAAGCTTAATTTTCTTATCTTGAAGTTCTCTACTATTTCCTTTCTTTTTACTCATTTTAATCTCTCTCTCCAATAGATCTATTTCTTCTATACAATCCTCAAGTTCCAATTCTAAATAATTGTTAAATGCCTTCATAAACTTAAGTCCAAGTTGACTTTTGGCTATACTAAATTGACTCTTAAGTTCACGTGCTTTAGCATTTGTCTCGAGTACTCGATCTAATATACTATTAAGAGTAGTTTTACAAATAGTTACTTTACTTTCACTAAAAAATTCCTTTGGATTATCTTTGATATTTTCCCATTTTTGTCTCATTTTACTTACATTAGCTCGTGAAACACCAAGTTCTTTCGCTATTTCAGTATCATTTAATCGACCTTCATCAAAATACATGGCATAATCTTCATATGCCCTCTTTACTTTATTCATATCTCTTCAACCTTATAATTTAACAAAAATTAATTTTAGTTAACATAAACTTTATAACAAAACATTAAACTTTCAAAAATAAATAAACAATTACAAAAATACCTATACAAGAAAAATAATAAATTTGAACTACCCTTAGAAACAAGGAGAGTATTATGATTAAATATACAAATTATTTGATATTTTGTAGTCTATTACTACTTTGCTGTTGCAAAGAAATAACAAAATCTACAAGACCCTCAAAAGATCTAACTAAAAAAAAGCCAGAAACTACAACAACACAAAAAACAGCTGAAGAAACATTAAGAAAAAATTTAACTGAAGAAGAGCAAGTAAACTTAGATTTCTTAAAAGAAAGTTTAAACAATAAAGAAAAGTTTAATAAGTTTTTATTATTTGCTCAACCTAAGATTAAAGAAGCTTTGGCTCACATAAAGACTCAACTTGAACGTTGCAAAAACAATAACGATGGTAAAGAAGGATTTAAAAATGCGGTACAAGCCTACTTTACTACAATGGATGACAATGAACTAGCTAATTTTAAAGATAGTGTGACGAGTACTTGTTAACGAAAGTTAAAAAATATTCAAAAAAACCTATTACATTGAAAAATATTGTAAAATGTCAAAAACATAATTCACATAATTTCATTTATTAAATTAGCAATTTAAAAAAAGTAAATAAAACTTTATGACAAACTAACAATTTTTATAAAATCAACAATCATATTATACAAATAATTATGAAATAGGAGAATAAAGATAAAATTAAAAGCAAATCTTTTTTAAAAATCCCTATACAAACCAAAATAACTAATAGTATACTTAAAAACAAGGAGAATATTATATGTATAAATATTTAAAACACATACTAATTTATAGTCTAATACTAGTCTATTCTTGTACAGATAAACTAAAAGTACACGAAAGAATAAGTTTAACACCAGCTAAACAAATACCA
>NZ_AYOU01000075.1 GCF_000500065.1 Borrelia hispanica CRI
AGAACAAAAAAGGCAAAAGAATATAGAAAAGTTTAAACTTCAAGAAACTAAAAGACTTATTAGCCAAGGCATGAAATTTAAAAAAGCAAAAAAAATCGCCATACAAAGATCAACCATGTCCGAAAAACAATTAATGGACTTAGAATATAAATCGTTAAAAAAGCAAAGCGGATTCCTAAATCGCACTAAGCGCACTGCTAAAGAAATAGGTAAAATTGCGGTTGGAACTGCTCTTGGACAAGTATTTGGAACTACTTTTCAAGGTGGAATTGGTGATGCATTCAATTATGCTAAAAGAGCTATTATCAACAACGCAAATGTAAAAAAAATGAATGTAATTACTTCAAGAATATTCAAAACTCAAGAAAAGGCTCAACTTAATAATATTCTTCAAACAATACCGGGATTTAATAGGGAAATCGATAGAGAAGAGTTCCTTAATTATGCTGCAATCTTGAGAAAAGATTTGGTAAGTTTAGGTCAAAACAATGAGGAGAACCTCAATAAAGCAGTTGCATTTGCTGCTAGGCTTAAATCCACAGGGGTTGTTAATGATAATGCTTCAGCTATTGCTGTAGTATCAGAATTCTTACAAGGAAAAGGCGGGTCTTTATATAATGTTATGGGTTCATTTAACAAATTGACACATAAGTATAATGAACGTGGAGAAATGGAATATGACATACTATCTTCAAGTCAAGCCTTATCTTTTAGAACAGAAACACTAAAAAAAATTATTGATGATTGGAATACACTTGAATTTCCTAAATACGCAAGTACCGAAGAAAAACTCAAAGATGATCTTATTGAAGCCGAAGATTCTTTCGCAAAAACTACATCTGAACTAGTAAAACCCCTCTTAGCGAAATTATCACAGCTAGCTACATGGTTCCAAGACTTTACTTTCAAAACTCACATACTTGATCCAATGATCAAAGGTCTCACAAGTTTTTTCGGTAATATCAGCGAATGGTTTACAAAAATGATAAAAATGTCACTAAAACAAATACTGCCCAATTGGGCATATGAATGGTTTTTTAGTGCAGACGATACAACAGATAAAGACCATTCACCACTCCCAACTACTGATACTGGAACCAAATTAGAAAAAGACGCAAGTATAAAAACACCTTAAGGAGATATAAATATGATTACACAATTTACAACTGATTTTATTCACCAGTACAAAGATGCAAAAGGCATGAAATCAATGCTAGATTATATTCACTTAACGCCATCTCAAATAACAACTATTTTAAAAGAAACTTTTAACCAATTATCTAGTGTGTTTATGACACAGAATTTCTTAATTTTATGCCCACGAATGGATTTCAAAGGACAAGGATATGTCCCACAAGGATTTTTTATTCAAGCTAAAAGTGAACTAATAAATATGAAATATAATACTACTTGTTCAAAACGTCCTATAATTGATTACTACACTCGTAAATCTACACATGTAAGTTATAATCCTACTTTCAATGATGAGATTATTACATTAAATAATGCAAGATTAGTTAGTGGATATTCAGAACTACTTAAATGGTCATTTAATGTGCCTTTTGGAAAATCCATATTTCCACATACTAGCAATTTAGCAAAACAACACATAACTAATAGGGTAAAAGAAAGTGTGCCATTTAGTGTTTACAGCCCATCTTTTGGATTTATAGAAATAGTTGCTATTACTTCTCTTGATCTTAAAGATACAGTATATCTTGATGAGGTTGAAATTAGTGTAACATTAGAAGTTCTCAAAACATTTACAAAATATAAAGGATAAATTAATGGAACCTAGACTTTTAAAATATGACTTTAAAATAGAATTC
>NZ_AYOU01000076.1 GCF_000500065.1 Borrelia hispanica CRI
TTACTAGCATCAGTATCAACTTCACTTTCTATTGACAAATATGCAACTAGTGCATAACGTTTGAAATAAGTTATTGCAGACCCCACAAGCTGAGACCACGTATTTTGACTTTTAATTCCAATAGACTTTAATTCCTCTATATATAGAGGTGTATCAAATGAATATTCATACCCACTAGAATTATAAAATGTTGTTGTAACAACACTGATTGTATTATTGCCTATAACTTTACAAGTTGGAACTTGTACAAAATCAATATCTAGATTATTTTCCTTAATAACATTCTTAACTTCCCTTACTATTTCATTAAAATCTTGATACTTATACCCATATCCATTAAGATTTTTATTCACGCCATCCAAACTCATCCTCAAAGTTTTAAGGTTATTTAAAAAGTTTATTCTCTTTTGATTCATTGTTGTATTTTTGTTATTAATTGCAATTTCTTGCATATTTGTTTTTGTAACATTATTTATATTTTGCATTATAAACACTCCTGTATTATGAATTTACAAAAATAATAATATAATAAAAATTAATTTTTGTCAATCTATATTGAGTATGCAAAAAATATATTTTTTAAAAAAACAATAAAATATCAATTTATAAAACTTTAGAAAAGTAAAGATTTAGAGCTTAATTAAATGTTCTTTGAGTTAGAATATTTAATTAAGCTCTAAAAGCTACATGAAATGATCATAGTACAGGTAGTTCTAAAATGATAGCACTACTAGTGATAATCAGGATACAATAAAATTAAAGTAAAATCAATCACTACCTTAAACAGTTCAACAAATATATTACCTTTTAACACCTAATCTATTTTAAATACCTTTTAAATCTTTAAACTTTTTCATAAATTCTGCCAATAAATCTTTCTTACACTTAAATAACTCATCCATCAAAAAACTAGTAAATTTAGCATTTTGCTTATAAAAAGAATAACTTTCTTGACTTTTAAGTTGAAATCTTAACGGTTTGATTGGATTTTCTTTTGATTTTTGAGATACTTTAATCTTTCTTAAAACTCCTTTTATTCCTTCTCTCTTAAGCTCTTCTATATCCAATGTTCCTTTTAATATTTCTTTATAAATTTTTAAATACTTAAAAGCTTGGGTTCTTGCTATCACAAAATCTTCCAAAAATTTATTAAAATTTTTATACCCATCAAGTTTATACAAAGAACCTTCTTTGATTTCATATAAAATTTTCATTATCTTAATTCTATCTTCAACCTCATTTAATAATATCGCTCTCAATTGATTTTTATAAGATTCATATCTTATTTTACTTTCCTTATTACTTATATTTTGATCTCTGTCATTTAAAATGATTTCTTTTTTTACCATAAATCCTCCTTTATAATAACGTACAAATAAATACACCCGGTGTACTTATTTGTACGTTATTATGTTATTCAAAGCATCTTTTATTTCTTTATAATACTTTTCACTTTTATCTGGCACAAGTAATTCATTAATAAATACCCTTATTCCATTAGAAAAATGAACTTTTCCTTTAACTAAATCCCTATAATTTTCATTTAAAAGAACTTCAATATCTCTAAGAGTATTTCTATTTTTAATAAATTTATTTTTTATAATTGATATTTCTATTTTTCTATTTTTAATAATTTCTGTTTTTTTTACCGATTTTAAAATCTGTGGAAATGTTTCAACTGACCATCTTTCAGTTTCAATAGGAACTACAAGAATATCTGTTATATTAAGAGCATTATATAACAGCACTTTTGAATTAGGAGCAGTATCAATTATTACATAATCGAAATCATAATTTGCTAAGTTTTCCCTTAAACAAAACTCCAACAATAGCTCTTTATATTCAATTGATTCTTGTTCAAAATTTCCTAACATTGGATGAGATGCAATAAGATACATATTATGACTTATAACGCTTAAGTATTTATCAAAGTTGTAATCATATTCCTCTTTTAATAAAGAATATACATTGAATTCTTCTATATTATTTATATACTTAATAAAATAACTAGTAATACTATTTTGAGGATCTAAATCAATTAACAGAACTTTTTTATTCATATCTTCTAATATATAACTAAATACAATTGCCATAACACTTTTACCAACACCACCTTTAATGGATGCTATAGTAATTACCTTTGGTTTTTTTTTATCCATTTGTCTATAAGACCCCCGTCCGATAAGGTTTTATTATAAAATTCATATACTTGCTTCTCTAAATCTGTAATTCTATCAATTAAAGATTTATAATATTTTGTGTTTGACTTTTCTTTTTTAAGTAAACAAGAAATACCTTTAATATAACAATAAATACTTCCTTTTTTAAATCTAAACTCTATATAACATACTCTTGAAAACGTATATGCTTTCATAACACCATTTTCTTCATATCTAGTTACAAGATTTTGTATTGGTTTCCTATATCCATAAAATATTCCTAAAAATTCATCATTGTCTCTCAAAGCAAATAAACTAAAAAGTTCTATTTTTTCTTGATTAAATAATCCTCTAAACGCAATGAAAAATTTATGTTTCTGTCTTCTATCAATTCCAAACAAATATAAATCCATCATCAATTTTGTATGATATATTTTTCTCTCTTTAACACTTTCTATCTGAATAAATAGTTTCTTTTTTGTTTTTCTCTTAATATCTGATTCTTTATTTTCAAAATGTTCCAATATATTATCCACAACAAATCCTTAGTCAACAATCTTTTCATACCCCTCTATTCTTAAATGCTCTTTCCCTTCCACCATCTCTAAAATTTCATAGTAATAATGATTATTAAATACTTGGCTATATTTCAAATCAACTTGCTTATTTAAATAATTTTTCAATATTGGCGCTAAAACTTTAACCTCTACTTTGTTCTTCAACTGATCTAGCAGTATACTAAATATATTATTTCTAATCTGCTGTTGGTCTTCTTTTCGACCTTTTTTCTCTCGTTCAACTGTTTTCTTAATCCTCTTTACTATCTGTCCTAAATCACCGTATTTACCACTCTCTACGATAAAATGCGGCTTGTCTTTATACTTTTCATACGCTTTTTGTATCTCTGTTTCTAATTGCTTCTCATTATATCCTTCTTTTTTTAATCCTTCTTTTGTCTCTCCTAGTATCTTTTCTAGTTCCTTTTGTTTTTCTTCTAATTTCTTGCTTTTATTCTGTTCCCTTTCTTTTCTATTCTCTTCTTTCTTCAATGCTATTAGCTTCTTTATTTTAATTTCTTTTGTTGTTTCTAAATTTAAAATTGAGAGATATTTATCATCTTTGAATTCACACTTCTTTATGTACTTCTCTAGTTGTGCCTTTTCTCTTTCTGTTTTTTCTACCTCTTTCTTCTTCTTATTATTATTCTTATTATTACTATTATTATTAATACACTCCCATTTTTCTACACTCCCATTTTTCTTTAGACTCCCATTATTAGTGCATGTTTGTTGATGATATAAGTTAGCACGTTGTTGAAATCTTTCTTCTTTTTTGTCTTTAAAATGTTTATTGATTTTATAGTGACATACTTTTTTAGAAAATCTAAGTTTATAGTGAATTTCGGTACCGCAATTTTCTCCTAAATGTCTGTAATAGTTACTAGTTACTTGAAATTCTTTTTCTAGTTTGTATAAATAATTTTGTAGAGTTTTGAGTGTAGCTTTTTTTTGACCATTGTTGTTTAAGTTATTATTAAAGTAATAGAGTATTTTATTTTGATTATATTTTTTAAACTTAGAATTTACAAAATTTAATGTTGATATTAAAACGATTAATTTGTGTTGGTATTTATTGATGGGCTTTTTTTTGCTTATCATTTATTTTCTCCTGTAGTATGAACATATAAGTCCATGATAACGTAATTCTTATTAAAAAGTAAACCTATTCTTAATAAAAATATTTTTTTGTAAAAAATATTATAAATATTATAGCAAAAAGTTGATAAAAATAGTTTTTGATATATATTGATTTTTATAAATTTATAGTATAGGAGTTTTTTTATGAAAAATGAAAATAATATTACAAAAATTAATAATGGAGTAAAAAAGATGAGACAGCAAGATTTATACACCCAACAAGTTATTAAAGGTTTAGAATCTTTTGTTCCAACCGTAGATTCTGATAATAATAAACAAACTAATGTAAGTAAAATGAGCAAAATAGGACGTAAATTACCTGGTATCAAAAAGAATGAATATTTCAAGTTTAATAGTAAAGTAGATTTTTCTATTCAACGTGAAGCATTAACAAGATTTGGTGCTAGTGAAGTTGGGAGTATATTTCTTGGTTCTGATGCTGCTTCTGAATTAATTGTAAGTAGAGTACTTAAATTTTTTGGGAAAGAAGTTCCATATAAAGATAATTTGCATATTAAAAAAGGAAAAGCATTAGAAAATTTAGGATTTGCTGAGTTTCTACGTATTTATTCTGATAATATACAAATTTTACACAAAAACAAATATGCTAATGGAATAGACAAATATAATTACTTCAAACGAGTAGGTAGAGGAGATAATCTTGTTGG